>CAZXAO010000135.1:0-3464 GCA_964638465.1 uncultured bacterium
GCTTCCGCCATGTGGAGAAGGTGGTGGTGCTGAGGTAACGGGCGGGAGCCCTTTTCCCCTGGGGTCGGGCCGGGGGCCGTTGGTCAACGGCCCCCGGCCCGGATTCCTCTTGACCCGTCAAGATCCCCGCCCCCTCCGGTCACCTCAACAACCGCCCGAAAACACCGTTAAAGCCGGAAGAAGTGCACGGTCTCCCACTGGATGCCTTTTCTTTTGTCCGGTCCGAACCCTGGCGGAACGGCAAAGCTTGCTCCACTCCCCTGTCCTTCGTTGCAATCCTTCCGGGGCCAGCATACAATTTCGCAATGCTGCCGTTGCTGATCTCCCTTCTTCTGGCCCAATCTTCCGGGGATACCCTGAGCCCACCCATCGTCGCCCTGCCCGTCCCCTCGGTGCGGGCCTACGACACGCCAAACGACGCCGGGGGCAGCATCACCGTGGAATGGGAACCCTCACCCGTGGACTCGGTGGTGCGCATGTACGAAGTCTTCCGGCTGGAGGGCTCGTCCGAGGCCGAACCCGTCAGTGCAGGCTTCGTGCTCCGGGGGACCACGCGGTTCCAGGACAACGACCTGAAGGACGGGCAAACCTACTACTACTTTGTCCGGACCTGGGTGGGTGAAGAGTTCGCCGACTCCCGGCTCTCCAATCCTGCGGTGCCCAGCGCCCAGTGGTTCCACACCGGCCGAAAGAGTGCTCTGGTCATCCTGCTGATCTACGGGGGGCTGCTCTTCTACTACCTGCAGCAGGCCCGCAGTGGTAAACCCCTGTACATCCGCAAAATCGCCGGTCTGGAGGCCGTGGATGAGGCCGTGGGTCGGTCCACGGAGATGGGCCGCCCCATCCTCTTCATCCCCGGCATCGGCTATGTTTCGGACATCCCCACCCTGGCGGCGCTGGCCATCCTGAAGCGGGTGGCCAAGAAGGCGGCGGAATACGAGGCCGATATCATCGTACCCAACTACGACCCCATCGTGATGACCGCCGCCCAGGAGGTGGTCAAGGAGGGCTTCATGGAGGCAGGCCGACCGGACCTCTATAACGAGAAGAATGTGTACTTCCTGACTGCCGACCAGTTCGGTTACGCCGCCGGTGTGGATGGCATCATGGTGCGGGAAAAGCCCGGCGCCGTATTCCTGCAGGGCGTGTTCTACGCCGAATCCCTGATCCTGGCCGAAACCGGCCACAGCATCGGCGCCATCCAGATCTCGGGAACCACCTCGGTGACCCAGCTGCCCTTCTTCATCGCCGCCACGGATTACACCCTCATCGGCGAAGAGATGTACGCTGCCAGTGCCTATCTCTCGCGCGATCCCCTGTCCCTCTCCACCATCAAGGCTGAGGATGTGGCCAAACTCGGGTTCATCGCCGTGTTCCTCCTCGGGATCCTGCTGGAGACCCTGGCGGCCGTTACCGGGAACCCGGCGTTCCACTTCTTCAAGCACTGGTTTGCCCTATTTTAGGAGGATCAGCCATGATGCGACGCACCATCCCCCTGATCATCACCTTTATCTCCGGGGTGCTCCTGGTGCTGGCGCTCTTCATCCCCCACAAACCCTTCGGCAACCTGGAGGAACGCTTCAACGACTGGTACATCATCGTGTCCGGGTTCACCATGATTCTGGGGATGGACAGCCTGCTGTTACACCACTGGACCAAGATCCGGCGGCGGCAGGCCGACTGGTTCCACTCCCTGGCCCTGATCGTGGCCTTCGGGGTGACCCTGATCTGGGGGTTCTATTCGGGCTGGAAGGTAGGGAACCCCTTTGATCCCAAGTCGTCCTTTCTGCAGTACTTCTACACCTATGTGTTCGTGCCGCTGCAGGCCACCATGTTTTCGCTCCTGGCCTTCTTCATTGCCTCAGCAGCCTATCGGGCGTTCCGGGCCCGCACGCTGAACGCCACCCTGCTGCTCGTGGCGGCCGTGGTGGTGATGCTGGGTCGGGTGCCCAAGGGCAGCGGCGCCAGTGTGGTGCTCTTTGGCGTCTCCCTTCT
The DNA here is from genome assembly GCA_964638465.1 of uncultured bacterium. GTDB lineage: Bacteria > Hydrothermota > Hydrothermia > WGAB01 > WGAB01 > WGAB01. Next base: position 1,996 of record CAZXAO010000135.1, read on the forward strand.
GGCCCTGTCCGTGGGCCTGTTCCTGCACGGCCGCAGCCTGGTGGACCTGCGGGGCCGCATCCTGGCCTTCGGCGGTGCAGTGCTCTCCCTGGCAGCCATCGCCCTCGTGGCCTGGTACTTCCCCAAGCACCTCCCCGCCATCGCCGACTGGATCATGAACATCCCCCAGCTCGCTGCCAAACGCGGCATCTTCATCGGTATCGCCCTGGGCGGGATTGCCATGTCCCTGCGGATCATCCTCGGCATTGAACGCACCTACCTGAAGTGAGGAGGCAACGCATGGAACGCTTCTGGGATCGCCTGGCGAACATTGACCGTCGGATCATCTACCTGTTGGTGGCCCTGGGGGTGATCCTGCCCATCCTTACGCGGGCCGCCTTCCGGGTGACGCCCTTACGCGAGGTGAAACAGGCCTACGAGGAAATTGAGAAACTGCCCCCGGGCTCGGTGGTGCTCTTTTCCATTGACTACGATGCAGCCTCCATGCCCGAACTGCAGCCCATGCTGGTGGCCATGCTGGACCACTGCTTCCGCAAGAATCTGAAGGTGCTCATGATGGGCCACTGGCCTCTGGGGCTGCCCCTGGGCCAGATTGCCCTGGAACAGGTGGCCCGAAAGTATCACAAGACCTACGGCGTGGACTACGCCTTCCTGGGGTTCCGGCCCGGCGTCGCTGCTGTGATGATCAACCTGGGCAAGGACCTGCGCCAGGTGTTCAACACCGACTACCGGGGTACCCCGGTGGACTCGTTGCCCGTGCTGCGGAATGTCCATAATTACAACGACATCGCCATCCTGGTGGGTCTGGAGGCGGGCGCCACGGGCGACGCCTGGGTACAGTTCGCCCAGGCCCGATACAACCAGAAGATCATCCTGGGCGCCACGGCCGTGGTGGCCCCGGACCTCTATCCCTACCTGCAGGCCGGGCAGATCGTGGGGCTCATCGGCGGCCTCCGCGGTGCCGCGGACTACGAACAACTGGTGAACATCCCGGGGCCTGCCTTCCTGGGCATGCCCGCCCAGACCATCATCCACATCCTGGTGGTGGTGCTCATCATCCTGGGGAACCTGGGATACTTCGCAAGACGGCAGGGAGGACGATGATGGAGGTGCTCTGGACCTGGATCGCCGCAGGATTGACCCTGGCCATCTTCAGTTTCCTGTATAAGGACAACCCCTTTTACAAGTTCGCCGAACACATCTATGTCGGCTCCAGCGCCGCCTTCTGGTTCATCTACCTGTGGTACTTTGACATCAAGCCCAAACTGCTGGACGCCTGGGCCATGAACACCGGCCTGGAGAAGTACATCCTCATCGTGCCTGCCGTGCTCTCGGTGATGATGCTCACCCGGTTCATCCCCCAGATCGCCTGGATCTCCCGATGGGCCATCGCCTTTACCGTGGGCATGGGGGCGGGCCTGGGGATCACCGGTGCCCTGCAGGGGTTCCTGGTGCCCCAGGTACAGGCC
>CAZXAO010000135.1:3474-5487 GCA_964638465.1 uncultured bacterium
CAGGCCACCCTGCTGCCCCTCTGGGAACGGGTTAGTACGAGTTTCCTTTACAACCTGGGCCACTCCCTGAACAACCTGCTGCTGGTGCTGGGGGCCATCACCTCCATCTTCTACTTCTACTTCTCGCGTGAGCACCGGGGAGGCCTGGGAATCCTCTCTAAAATTGGCATCACCTTCATCATGGTGGCCTTTGGGGCATCCTTCGGCTACACCATCATGGCCCGTGTTTCCCTCCTGATCGGGCGAATCTACTTCCTGTTCCACGACTGGTTGCACCTGGTGTAAAGGGGTGTGGGGGCGGCGCGCCTGTGGCGCGCCGCCCCCACACCGGCATCGTCCCCGACCACTCCCCTCAAGGTGAACCGGAGTTCAGGTTTCGGTCCCTACGCCTCTGAATCTTCGTCCTCCTCACGCTCCCGAAAGGGCGGAACGGGCAACCGGAAAAGCCTCCGTGCGTTCTCCCAGGTAGCCTCGGCCACCACCTCCAGGGGAACCTCCAGCACCTCGGCCACCTTCTGAACAGTAAGGGGCAGGTAGGCGGGCTCGTTCCGACTCCCCCGGTACTCCCCGGGGGCCAGGTAGGGGGCATCGGTTTCCACCAGCAGTCGGTCCAGGGGTGTCCGCCGCAGGGCCTTTTCCAGTTTGCGGGAACGGTAGGTGAGAAATCCCGAGTAGGAGATGAAAAAGCCGAGGGCCAGGGCGCGCTCCGCCTCGCGGGGGCCGCCGGAGAAACAATGAAAGACCCCGGAAACCCCGGGAACCTCCTCCAGCACGGCAAACATGTCGTCAAAGGCCTTCCGGATGTGGAGGCTTACGGGCAGATCCAGCTCCCGGGCCAGCCGGAGTTGGGCCTCCAGGGCCTCTCGTTGAGCCTCCGGGGGGGAGTGATGGTAGTGGTAATCCAGCCCGATCTCGCCGATGGCCACCACGCGGGGATGGTCGGCCAGCCGCCTCATCGTCTCCAGGAGGTCCGGGGAAAACTCCCGGGCCTGGTGTGGGTGTAGGCCCACGGCGGCAAAGGTCCAGGGAAAGGCTTCTGCCAGTTCTACGGCTCGCCGGGAGGAGGGAAGGTCGTAACCCAGCACCAGAAAGCCCCTGACCCCTGCCTCCAGGGCCCGGGCCACCACGAGTTCCAGGTCCCCTTCAAAGGCCGGGTCGTTCAGGTGGTTGTGTGTGTCAAAGAACTTAAGAGGGTTCCGGGGCGTACCGGGGTTCACCAGTTTCTCCAGGTTCCGCCAGGAAGGGCTCCGGCTGCTGGGACTTCTTCTTGCTCATGTAGCAGGTGCCATCAAAGGTCACGCCGTCGTGCACGATGAGGCCCTTGCACTCCACTTCGCCCTCAAAGCGTGCATTGGCCTGGAATTCCACCTTCTCCTCCACATAGAGTTCGCCCTTCACATAGCCGTTGACCACCGCATTCTTGGCGTGGATCTCGCCTTCCACCTGGCCGTGTTCGCCCACGGTGAGGTTGCCATCCACCTGAATCTTGCCCTTGAAGTGGCCCTCAATGCGGGCGTCGCCCTGCACCCGCAGGGTGCCCTCCATATAGGCACCGGTGCCCAGGATGGTTTCTACCGGGGTCATACCCTGTGTTCCCTCGTTTTGTGGGCCAAAGGGGTTCATCATCGCAGAATCAGAAGTTTCTCAATCCGCGAGACTTGCTCGCCGTTGGCCTCGGCCTCCACTTTGAAATAATACAGGCCATTGGCAGGGATGTCACCCGAAGCATCGCGGCCGTCCCACACCACATCGTTGAAACCCTCCACGCCCACGGTTTCTGTGGACCACAGGAGCCGACCCCGCACGGTGTAGAGCTTCACCCGCACCCGGTCGGCGTTCCGGGTCAGATAAAAGGTAAAGTGCACCGGCCCCTGGCCCCGCCAGGGATTGGGATAGGCCAGCACCTGTTCTAACCGCTGGCTCGTCGCCGGGACGATGAGGAGCACCTGCTTCTGGGACCGATGGGCCAGGGGATCCACGGGGTCGCCCACCACCAGGTTGTCGTACGCCACC
>CAZXAO010000136.1:0-5406 GCA_964638465.1 uncultured bacterium
CTGACCGGTGGTATCCGGGCCTGCTGTTTCCTAGGCGACCAGGTACTCAAGGAGCACTAACCAGAGCCCGAATCCTTTGGTCATGTTCATCGTCTCAGTACTCCAGCACAAAGCGGAACACGATGGTTCCGGACTGGACCTCCTGCACCACATTGGCGGGCAGGGGGTCAAAGGACCAGCGAAGGGCGGCCCGCTTGGCGGCGTTGTCCAGGTCCGGGTAGCCGCTGGACCGCACGATCACCACACTGGAGGGGATCACATTGCCCTGGGGGTCCACCTGCAGTCGGATCACCACCTCGCCCTCCCAGCCCATCCGGCGAGCGCGCTCCGGATACACGGGCATCACCCGTTTTTTGACCCGCTGGGCGATGTCCCCATGGATCTCCACCCGCGGCGCCTGAGGTTTCACCCGGGTTTGCTCCACCGGGGCCGGGATCCGGGGCTTTTCCTTTTTGACCTGGATCTTGGCCGCAGCCGCCAGACCCAGGGTGTCCTGCAGGGTGATCACCCCACCGCCATCCCCTACGCCTCCCCCGCCGCCGAGACCGATCCCGCTGCCCTCCCCCAGTCCACCGCCCCCTGACTGCAGGTTGATCGTGGGTACCGGGGCCTCCTTCAGGATCTCTTCGGTAGACTTCTGTTTGCCGGTGACCCCGAGCACCACATCCACGGCCTCACCGGGCAGGGTGGGTTCCAGGTTCTCAATGTCAATGGGTGCCTGGGTCTCCGCGAGTTCGGTGACCTTCTGCAGGTCAATCTTCTCCACCGGCACCTCCTGCTCCGGGATCAGGGCCTTTTTGTTGAGGGCCACCTTGATCTCGGGTTCCTCCAGGAGCTTGGGTTTTTGCACATTTTCCAGGTCGATCTTCTTTTCCTCCAGGGGTTTGTTCTCCGGGCCCTTAGGCTTTTGCTGCTGAATCAATTTCCGGAGTTTCGGGGGTTTTTTGGGATTCTTCTTGACCTCTTCCTCAATGAGCTGCACCTCGCGCAGGTTCGGCCGGGACAAGCGCTCGGGCAGCGGACTGGTAACAAAGAAGCCGAAGCTCAGGTGCACCAGCAGGGAGATCACGAGTCCAATGATCAGGTGTCGTTTCTCCGGGGGCAGCTGGGACCACATCAGGGCATCCCCTCCTTCCCCTTTTCACGGATCACCGCGAAGGCAACCCGCTGGGATTTGGCCTTCTTGGCGGCATCCAGGGCCTTGAGCACCGTTCCAAAGGGCAGGGTTTTGTCGGCCCGGATCAGCACCAGTTTGGTGTACCAGAAGGCCGTGTCCGGGTCCTGGCGATGGGCCCGCTCAATCACCTGGGCCAGGGTATCAAAGGACACCTCCTGGTCGTTCACATACACCCGGCCGTCCTTGGTGATGGTCACGGCAATGTTTTCTTCCAGTTCGGTTTCAATGCGGGTGGACCGGGGGACATCCACCTGCACCTTGGACTTGGAGAAGAGGTCGCGGGCCATGGCGATGAGCATCAGGAGGATCAGGAAGGACACACCGGCCATGGGGAACAGCTTGCCCCCGATGTCAATCTCCTCTTCGGACACCATCCGGTCCAGTCGGGGCCGGCGGAACCGCACCCGTCGCCGCGGCGTGGGTTCCTGGGGTTCTGGTTCCGGGGTCGGAAGCGTTTCCTTCTCCATGGCTACGATTCCTTGCGTTTCAGGATGAGCACATCCTCTGCACCCAGGGACTTGACCAGGTCAATCATTTTGATGACATCGTCGTAGATCACCTCGTTGTCGGCGGAGAGCAACACCTTACGGCTCAGGCTGCGGGCCAGGAGCTGGGGCAGGAGTTCCCGGAGCTGGTCCACGGTCACGGGTTCCTTGTTCAGGAAGATGGTCCCGTCGGAACGCAGGTAGAGGTTGACCTTCACATCCTCTTTTTTGGCCTGGACCTTCTGAGCCGCCTTGCCCTTGGCCACGGCCGCCTTGGACACAAAGAGGCCGGACTCAATGAGAAACGGGATAGCCAGCACGAACATCACCAGGAGCGCCAGGGATATATCCACCATGGGCCCCAGGTTGATGTACGGTGGCTTATGTTCGGCCCAGAGGCGCCGTCTCATCTCTTCCGAACACCGACCTTGTACGAAATGATGAGGAGATCACGGATCACCGCGTCGGTCTTGGCCGCGATCTCCCCGGCCTTTCGGGCAAAGTAGTTGTGGGCGATGAGGGTGGGCATGGCGATCAGGAGCCCCACCATCGTGGTCAACAGGGCAATGGAGATGCCGTGGCCCACCACCTCTGGCCCACCGGAACCGGTGATCGCAATCTGGTGGAAGGCATCAATCAGGCCGGTAACCGTGCCGTAGAGACCCAGCAGGGGTGAAACCGCAGCCACCGTGGCCAGACCGTTCAGGTACTTGGTGAGTTTCTCTCGCTCCCGCAGGATCTGGGCATCCACCAGCCCCATGAGCAGGTCTTCGCTCAGGTCAAAGTTGTCCACGAACACCTGAAGGACGCGATGGAACGGGGTGTCCTTGGCGTAGGCGAACTGGCGCAAGCCGTCCAGATCTCCCTTTTCCATCATCCGGTGGAGCTGGTCCGTGAACTTGTCAATGTTCACCCGGTTTTTGAGATAGTACCACAGGCGCTCGATGAAGAGGGCGAACCCGATGATAGAGGTCAGGGCCAGGAGTTGCATCTCGTACGAGCTCTTGGTTTTCAGGATGATCTCCCTAAAGATCCACATTGCTCCTCATCCTCCTTGTTGCGAGGCCCCCGAAAGGGAGCGGATCTTCTGTTCCAGTTCCTTTTTCATGGCCGGGTCCGGGGCCAGTTTGTAGGCGTACTGGTAAAACTGGACGGCCTGGTCGGTCTGGCCCCGCTGGGCCATTTCATCGCCGGCCAGGGTGTAGTACTGGACGGCCTTCTTCAGCTCCCCCAGTTCCTCGTAGGCCGAGGCGATGAAGGTGATGGCCTTGTCCCGGAAGGGCGTTTCCTTCTCGGTGAGGGGTTGCAGCACGGAAATGGCGTCACGGTATTGCTGGGCCTTGAAATAGGCCAGGCCCAGGAAGTAGGCCGCCGTGTCGGCTCCCGACCGGTCGCTAAAGAAGGACAGGTACTTCTTCAGAGGCACAATGGCGTCCGGGTACTTCTGGAGCTTGTAGAAGATCTGTCCGGCCACGAGCAGCGCCACCGGTGCCTTTTCGTTCTTCGGATGGTTCACGGCAAAACTTACGAAGGCGTTGGCGGCCTCCTCCTCCTGGCCGGCCTGATAGAGGTCCACGGCCCGGGCGTACTCGGCCTCGGCGGCCAGCCGGGAGGTGGGAAACCTGGCCAGGAACTCCTGCAGAGCCTCGGGGTTTTCCTCCGAGAGGCGATAGTAGGCGTACTGCATGAGCTCCTGGGCCTGGGATGCCAGTTCGTTCTCGGGGAACAGGTTCAGGAACTTCTCAAACTCCTCAATGGCCTTGCGATACTGGCCCATGTTGTAGAAGTTCTGGGCCAGCATGTACTGGGCCTGGGCGGCCAGGTGATGGCCCGGGAAGTGCTCCAGCATCCACACCAGCAGGGTGTTGGACTTCTCATACTGACCGGCCCGGCGGTAAACGTCGGCGGCGCGATAGGCTGCGTCCGCCGCCCGGGGATGGTCCGGATACGAGGAGACCACCTTTTCCCAGGCCACCAGTGCGTCCCCGTAACTCCGGAGGGCACTGGCAGCCAGCCCCTGGAAGTACAGGAGGTCGGGCAGCACCTCGTGGGCCTCGGGAAAGGTCTTCACGATGGCCGCAAAGTCAGCATACGCATCGCGATACTGCCCCTGGTTGAACTTGGCCACGCCCATCCCGTAGTAGGCAGCAATGATCAACGGGGTATCGCTGGCCGCCGCTCCCAGGGTGGCCATGGCGTTGAGCAGGGCGATGGCCTCTTCGTTCCGGTTCTCGTGGACATAACACCACCCCAGGCCCACATTGGCCCGGGTGATGAGCAAACGCTCCTGGGCATTCTGGGAAACCTGGGTGTAGAGATCCTCGGCGATGGAGTAGTTATCCTGGTAGTAGTTGGCTTCTCCGAGTTCCAGGCGGAACCAGTCACCCCAGCGGCTCGTGGCCTGTTCAAACTCCGACTTCATCAGGTTGCCGAAGGTCAATGCCCGATCCCACTGGCCACTCCGGGCCATGGCCACCAGGGCCATGGTGACCGCCGGCAACGAGAAGGGAGAATCGGTATAGCGTTCCACCAGGTCCTGGAACCGAAAGGCCGCATCCTGGTAGTCTCCCGTCTGGAAGGAGATGGCCCCGTAGACATAGTCGCCGATGCCGTTCAGATCCTCCAGGATGAAGAGTTTCTGAAGTTGTTCCGCCGTCAGGTAGGCCTGGTCCAGATCGCCCATGCGCAGGAACACCTCGGCCAGTCGGATGAAGGTCAGGGCGGAGATCAGCACATTGTCGGCATTGGCCCGGGCCGTCTGGTAGTAGGTGAGGGCCTCTTCAGGCTTATTGAGCACCAGTTTGATGTTGCCTGCAAAATAGGCCGCGTAGGGGGCGAACTCAAAGCCCTTGCGGTTCAATAGATCCGTGAAGTTCTCCAGGGCTTTGGTATAGTCGTGGAGATAGTAGTATGCCAGGCCCAGGTAGAGTTGTACATGGTCCCGCAGGGGGTAGTTGGCAGGATGGGTCTCCAGGAACCGGGTGGCCTCGCTGACCACGCCCTTGTAGTCCCCGGAGTTGAACAGGGTTTCAATGAGGCCATAGATGACCAGGAAGTCCAGCTGGGTGCCCTGGAACTCAGGATAGAGTTCTTTGTAAAGGGCCAGGGCATCCAGGGGATGGCCCGTCAGGTTGTAGATCCGGGCCAGGAGCACCTTGGCCAGAGGATCGTCAATGCCCTGGAGTTTCTCCAGGGCCTCCTCCAGTTTGTTCATGCGGTAATACAGGAGACCCAGCCCCAGCCGCACCCGGGGGGTGCCCCGATAGTTCGGGTTCTGTTCCAGGTTCAGCAGGTAGGTTTCCGCCTGGTGCAGGTCTCCCTTCAGCAGGTGGGCAAAGCCCAAGAGCAGTTGCACCTCCGGTTCCAGGTAGGTTCCTGAAACCTCACCCAGCAGGCGGCCACCCTCCTGGATCACCCGATCGTAGTGTCCCTGGTTGAGTTCACACTCCAGGTAGCGGAATCGCATCTCGTTGCGGTAGGCCGGGAGTTTCTTCTCCAGGTTTCGGTAGATCTTGGCGGCTTCGGCATACTTCCCCTGCTGGAAGTACACTTCCGCCTTGCGGAACTCCTGGTTCCAGTTTCCGCCCGCCAAAAGGAACAGCAGGATCGGGATCATCGTGCTCATGATCACCTATTATACGGGGCTTCCCGGGACCTCCGGCCCGTGTTTTCCGGCTCGGCCCACCCCAGTTTCCGGCGGAGGATGTCGTAAAACCCGGGGGCACCGGGAAGTCGCACCATCCT
>CAZXAO010000137.1:0-2584 GCA_964638465.1 uncultured bacterium
CGAGATACTCCCCCCGTTTCACCGTAAAGGTAATGTTCCGGAGGATCTCCTGGCCCTCCACCCGGTAGCCCACCCCGCGAAACTCCACGACGACCTCAGCCATCGCTCTGCCTCAGGGCCTGGTACAGGGTTTCCAGATCATAGGCCAGAAGGTCCAGGTAGTCGGTATGGCCGGAGGCCACACCCAGGGGGTCCAGCCGCACGATGCGGGCCCCGGTTTCCTGGGCCAGCGTTCGGGCGGCCTTCTCGGGCAACTGGGGCTCCACGACCACCACCTCCACCCCCTGTTGCTTCATCCGCTGCAGGATCTCGGCCACCTGGCGGGCCGACGGCTCCTCCCCGGGCTTCCGCTGGAGCACAGCGGCCTGCTGCAGACCAAAGTCCCGGGCCAGGTAGGCCCAGGCGGCATGGGTGGCCACAAAGGCCCGATGCGGCAGGGTGGCAAACCGCTCGCGGTAGACGGTGTAAAGGGAGTCCAGGGCCTCCACCAGGGAGTCCGCCCGGGCCCGGTACTCGGCGGCATGGGCAGGGTCCCGCCGGGCCAGGGCCTCGGCCAGGTTCCGCACCATCACCTGGCCGTTCTTCGGGGAGAGCCATACATGGGGGTTGGAGTCCGGAGTGGGAACGGCGCCCCGGGCGAGTTCCACCACCTGCCCGGGATCCTTGCCGGCGCTCTGCACCAGCCGGTAGCCCCAGGGATCCTCCAGACCCATCCCCACGAACACCACCAGATCGGCCCGGGCCAGGGCCTTGACCGCTTCGGGCCGGGGTTCAAAGGTGTGGGGACTGGCCCCGGGGGGTACCAGCACGGTCACCCGGGCCCGGCCGTCGGCCACCCGTTCCACCATGCTCTTCAGGGGCAGGATGCTCACCACCACCTGCAGGCGGCCCCTCCGGACCCCGGGCGTGGACCGCCGACACCCGGAACCAGGCATCGCAAGCATCAGAACCAGAATCCCCGGGCCCAGAACCTGAAACCAGCGCTTCATGGCTCACCTCCTGCCTGCAGGGTTTGCCAGCACTCCTGGCAGTAGCCGAAGAACTGGAGCAGATGACCCCGGATGTGGAACCCGGTTTCCTGCTCCAGGTGCTGCCGCAGGGGCTGGAGGTCGTCGTTGCCAGGGAAGTTCAACACCCGATAGCACCGCAGACACACCAGGGGATGGTAGTGGCCGGGGGGCGTGGGATAGTAGCGGTGGCAATCGCCGGTGTGCACCTTGCGGACGAAGCCCAGGCGTTCCAGGATCTCCAGGGTGCGGTACACCGTGGCCATGCCCAGCCGGGGATGGTGCGCCACCGCCCGCTGGTGCACCTCGTGCACGCTCAGAGCCCGGTCCGTCGCCATCATCACCCGGGCCACCACCTCGCGGGCCGGCGTGGGCCGCCAGCCGTGGCTTCGCATCCGCTCCAGGACCTCCTGAAGATTGATAGTGATACTCATTCTCAATTCAAAGGATACAGTCCCCGCCGGCCCTGTGCAAGGGGAGGGGCGGCTGGCGTCCCCGATATCTCCGGGGGGTTCCCCTGGGGGTATGCGGGGGCACCCCCGACTTCGCGTTGTTGGAGACGACCACCCGGGGTGTGCAGGGAAGGGAAACGCACCGGTCCTGACCGGCGGGGCCCGGTGAAACTTGCAGCCGGGCAGGGGGCTGCATACAATACCCCTGCAACGCCCCCGTAGCTCAGGAGGACAGAGCGGCGGTTTCCTAAACCGCAGGTCAGAGGTTCGAATCCTCTCGGGGGCGTCTTTGTCGGCCGTTGCCCCGGAAGAACCCCGGGGCTCCTCTTGATCGCACCCCACACCGGCAAGTGGCGATGGAGCCTCTTCCCCCGGTCTTTACCCTGGATTCTCTCCTCGCTCCAGGTTCCTTCTCCAAATCCCGGGATTCTTGAAGATGTCAATCCCTTGAGGGGCGTTTCAGAGAGAAGCCACCTCCAGAGGAGCCTTTGTGAATCTCCAGGGATGGGGAAATGGACAGGGGGTCAGGTCCGGTTCATCCAGAAGATTCCTCCTGTCCTCCGGGAAGCCTCTACCTCGGGGAGTAGGGGACAAATACCCAGCGAGAACTCTTGAAGGTTCCCGGGAGCGGAAAGAGAGGGCCTTTCGTTGAGTGAAACACCGTTCGCCTTGCACTTCTCTTCCCCGGGGTTTGGATCCCTCCCCTTGCCCCTGAAATGCTGAAATCCCCCATATCAACTTTCCTTCAATCCCTTTTCCCGGATAAACATCCTGCCATTCCAGAACTTTCCCCGGGGATGCCTCCCAAGAATCCTGGCCTATCCATCTCAAAAGAATCCGTTGCTCATCAATAAGTTCCACACGATTCCGGTTGAGGCTTGACAACACCGCACCTCCTCCCTGGAACGGAATTCAGGTCCGAAGATGAACCCCAAAATTGCCCAACGCCACCGGGCCAAAGACCGGGATATGGTCTCTGTTCAGCTGCGTAGCCAAAAGAACTCCGGCCTTCTTCAGGACTCCCCTTGACAAAGACAGATCCCCGGGTTATACATGGGGTGAGGGAGGGGATATTGTTTTTCGGGCCGTGTTGGGATCATAGCGGGAGGCGGACCAGAGCAGGGG
>CAZXAO010000137.1:2684-5402 GCA_964638465.1 uncultured bacterium
GCTGGAGGGGTGTCATGGTGATCCCGTATGTCCTGGTGTCCATGGTGTTCTTGTCCTCCGTTCAGACGGCAACGGATCAAAAAGGATGCCTCATGGATTCGTACGGACATCATCGGGGATCAAAGGGAACGCAGGAGTGAGAAACATGGGTCAGGAAGAGCGGAGAACCTTCTTGCCCTATGGAAGGGTAGGGCTCTGGATCATCCTGTTCATCGTTACCCTGGGCATCACCTGTAACAGGAAACCCCCGACCTCGGATGACGACAATCCCCCGCCCCAGGAGTATGATCCAAGGAATATCTCGAGAAACGGAACCTATTCGGTGGGGCCGAGCATTGCTGTGGGGCCGGATGGAACGGTGTATGTGGTCTGGATGGACGGAGGACATGGGGAGTACGACCCCTCTCAACTTTATTTCCGTTATAAGCCCCCTGGAGGGGAGTGGAGTGAGATTGAGATTTTAACAGATACCACAGAAGATGCGTGGGCACCGTATCTTGCAGCAGATTCCTTTGGTAATGTCCATCTCGTTTGGGAATCGGATCTCCCGAGTCACACGGAGTGGCATTCGGAGATTCACTATCGGATGAGGACACCGTCCGGGGAGTGGTCGGATGTTACGGTGTTATCGAACACAGGGACTGCGATGCAACCCCGGATTGCCGTGGATCCCTCGGGGACTGTCCATGTGGTGTGGAACGATGGTGCAATATGGTACGTTTACAAATCATCTGCTGGTACTTGGGCGACTCCGAGGGAGGTCGTTCCCTTTGCGATTGCGGGAGATAATCCATCATTAACAGTTGATCACCAAGGAAACTGCCATTTGGTTTATGAAAATTCGGAAGAAATCTACTACGTTGAAGGTTCCCCCACAGGTGAGTGGTCAGAGCCGGTGAATATATCGGAGAGTCGATGGGTTTCCTCCTGGTATGCTTCCGTCACGGTCGATGAGGGCGGCAGGCCGTGGGCATTGTGGACGGAGAATGATGGGGGTGCTGGAGGGAATACGGGGATCATTTACTATGCGACGATGATGGGGGATACCTGGGCAGAGCCGGAGAGTATTCCGGGGACGAGGGCGGGGCATGCCTGGCCGAGGGGGAAGAGGCTGTTTTTCTACGGGGGGAAGAAGTATTTACTTTGGGGGGACGGTTATTACGAGATATTTCTTGGGGAGACGGAGGGGGATCTGGATGCGGGGGTGGAGGTCCGCCATCCCTTTGCTCCACCGGGGTCGCCTTATCCGGAGGCGGTGCTGGATGAAAGGAGGGGGGTGATCCATGTGGTCTGGTCTGCGCAGGAGGAGCCTGGGAACTATGAGATTTTTTACGATGAGATTCCATTGGATTGAGAAGGAGGAGGGGACTGGGATGCGTGAGATAGAGATACATCATGGCTCTGGCAGTCCTGGCCATAGGGTCGGGGGTAATCCCCTCACAGGTAAGGGGATTGACCTCGCAACGCACCTATACGTCGCTTCTCAGACCTTCAATGTATGGCAGAACTTCGATCCCGATTTCTACAGTGCGCTCATATCCCAAGACGATTCGTTAAGGATCACCACACGAAAGTTTTATTATATCGGAGATGAAGGATGGGCCAGTTTCCGACCGTCTGGGAACGGACATCGGGCCCGAAGATAAACCCAAAACTGCCCAACGCCACCGGGCCAAAGACCGGGATATGGTCTCTGTTCCCCCTCGAAGCCAAAAGAACTCCGGCCTTCTTCAGGACTCCCCTTGACAAAGTCAGATCTGCGGGTTATATATAGGGGCGAAGGAGGGTATATTGTTTTTCGGGCCGTGTTGGGATCATAGCGGGAGGCGGACCAGAGCAGGGGGGACGTCTCCAGCCTACCGGGAAGAAGGACCCAGCGCCAGGCATTGGGGAAGAGGGGATAGATGTCTTTTTGCAGAGGCTGGAGGGGTGTCATGGTGATCCCGTATGTCCTGGTGTCCATGGTGTTCTTGTCTTTGATCCAGGCTCAGGCGACGCTGGACCAAAACGGCCATGTGATGCTGATCACCTATGACATCCAGCAACCCACGAAAGCCCAGGCCATTTCCAGCGTAGACATCTGGTTCCATGTCAAAGGGAGGTCTTACCGGGTGGCCACCCATCGGTATCCTGTGCCGGTCATGTCCATCCGGGACACTTTCCCCTGGTTCTCGAGGAGCAAGTGGCAGGGAGGGGATCTCGAGATCATCTTCCACGGTGTGGATGGGTCACGGGTCTCCCGGTATATTCCGGAGAGTCAAATCCAGAGGAAGTTCTTGGGGATTCCATATGATGGCGGGCCATTACGGGTTTATATGTCAGGGGTGTGGGAGGGCACAGGACCGGATGAATACGCCTGGAGGCATGTGGGGTATGACGATGAGAGCACGTTTTATTATCCCTTTCCCCTTTATCCTCCTTTGGAGTTTCGGTGGGAACGGAGATGGGGATATGGGGGAACCTGGGCATCAGAGAACTCGGGAGCAATAGCGAATGGGGTGTTTTGTGTAGCGAAGGAGGTGGCGTGGAATCGGATTGCGGCCCATAACATACAGACGGGGGAGGTATTATGGGACCGTGTGGCGACCTCGAATGTGTGGACAGCGAGTTTAGCGGAGGGGGACACGATTTTGTTCTTTGGGTGTTCGATCGGGTTTACGCCGTGGCAGGACACGACTTTTTATGCGATGGACTTGCGGACCCATGAGATTTTATGGG
>CAZXAO010000138.1:0-5377 GCA_964638465.1 uncultured bacterium
CGGGTTCCCCGGACCCCCATGGCCGTCCGGCCCATGCGTCGCACCTCTTCCACGGGAAACCGTACGGCCTTGCCGTCGCTTTTGGCCAGGATCACCTCGTAATCCTCCCGCACCGGCACGGCAGCCACGAGCCGGTCGCCTTCGCGAAGCCGCTGGGCCCAGATGCCCCGTCGGCCGGCGTGCTGGAAGTCCTGGATGGCCACCCGTTTGACGATCCCCTGTTCCGTGACCAAGAAGATGTCCCGGGGATCCTGGGCAAAGTCCCGCACCGGGATCAGGGCCACGATCCGCTCTTCCTTGTCCAGGGAGATCAGGCCCCGCAGGGGACGGCCGCGGGCCCGGAGGCTCCCTTCGTGGATCAGGTAGGTGGGCAGGGTGTAGGCCCGGCCGCGTTCCGTGAGCACCAGCAGGGTATCGTGGGTGCGGCACACGAATACAGCCACGGGAAAATCCTCTTCGTAGAACTTGATGCCAGCCTTGCCCACCCCGCCCCTGGCCTGGGCCCGGTAGGCCTTAAGAGCCGTGCGTTTGGCATACCCCTGGTAGGTCAGGGTGACCACCACTTCCTCGTCCGGAATCAGGTCGGTGATGTCAAAGTCTTCGGGCTCCTCGGCCACGATCTGCGTTCGCCGGGCGTCGCCGTACTTCTCGCGGATTTCCTCCAGTTCCTTGCGGATTTCCAGGAGCAGGCGGGGACGGGACTCCAAGATTTCCCGATAGTCCGCAATCTTCTTCTGAAGATCCTGGTACTCGGCCTGGACCTTTTCCCGTTCCAGGCCGGTGAGGGTCTGCAGGCGCATGTCCAGAATGGCCTGGGCCTGCTTCTCGGTGAAGCCAAACCGCTGGATCAAGCCCCGCCGGGCCTCCTGGGGGTTGGCGGAGCCCCGGATCAGGGCGATGATCTCGTCAATCAGGTCCAGAGCCTTCAGGAGGCCCTCCAGGATGTGGGCGCGATCCTCGGCTTTCCGGAGGCGGAACCGGGTGCGCCGCTCAATGACCACCTCCCGGTGCTGGAGATAGGCGGCCAGCATCTCCCGAAGGGTAAAGAGACGGGGTTCGCCGTCGTCCAGGGCGATCAGGATGATACCAAAGGTGGTCTGCATGGGGGTATGTTTGAGCAGCTGGTTCACCACGATCTCGGGATTCACCCCCCGTTTGAGTTCAATCACCACCCGAAGGCCCTCCCGGTCGGTCTCGTCGCGCAGGTCGGCGATACCCTCCACCCGTTTTTCCCGTACCAGGCGGGCGATGCTTTCAATGAGCAGGGTTTTGGAAAGCCCGTAGGGGATCTCGGTGATGACGATCTGCAGATGGTTCCGTTTCTCCTCAATGTGGTACCGGGAGCGCACCAGGATCTTGCCGCGGCCCGTCAGGTAGGCGTCCCGGATCCCCCGGGTGCCGATGATCTGCCCGCCCGTCGGGAAGTCTGGCCCCTGCAGGGTGTTCAGGAGCTCTTCGTCATCCACCTCCGGGTCCTCCAGGAGGAGGATCAGGGCGTCCACCAGTTCCCGCAGGTTGTGGGGTGGGATGTTGGTGGCCATGCCCACGGCGATGCCTGCGGAACCGTTGGCCAGCAGGTTGGGAAACTTGGCGGGCAGCACCACGGGTTCCTGGAGCCGGCCGTCAAAGTTGGGCACGAAGTCTACCGTGTCCTCCTCCAGGTTCTCCAGAAGTTCCATGGCCACGGGGGTCAGCCGGGCCTCGGTGTACCGGTAAGCGGCCGGCGGATCCCCGTCAATGCTGCCGAAGTTGCCCTGGCCATCCACCAGGGGGTACCGCAGGGAGAAGTCCTGGGCCATCCGCACCAGGGCGTCGTACACCGGGCCGTCCCCGTGGGGGTGGTACTTCCCGATGACCTCCCCCACCACCGTGGCGGACTTCCGGTAGGGACGGCCGGGGACCAGCCCCAGGTTCCGCATGGCATAGAGGATGCGACGCTGCACGGGCTTCAGGCCATCGCGGATATCGGGCAGCGCCCGCCCCACGATGACGCTCATGGCGTAGTCAATGTAGGAGATGCGAAGTTCCTCTTCTAAGAGGGCTTCAATTTCTGGTGCCATGGTTCCTTATCGTTTGACCAATCGCTGGAGCCTCTGGTTCCAGTGGATCAATCGTTTTTGGAGTTTTCCCCACAGGGTGGGCGGGGGTTCTTTGACATGACTGTAAGAGTAGCGATAGTACCGGTAGTACCGGTACCGATAGTAGCCGTAGTGACGGGTCAGATCTACGGCGTTCAGTACGACGCCCAGGACCCGGAGGCGGGCGTTCTCCAGGATGCGTTTCACTTCCTCCAGGAAATCCCGCTCGGTGACGCCGGCACGGACCACGAGGATCGCGCCGTCCACCATTTTTCCGAGTTCCACGCTGTCGCTTACGGGCAGGAGAGGCGCAGAGTCAAAGATGACGAGATCGTACTGTTGTTTCAGGGTTTCCATCAGGTTCTGCAGGGCCTGAGAGGAGAGCAATTCTGCGGGATTGGGCGGGATGGGTCCGCAGGGCAGCAGGTACAGGTTGGCGATGTCTGGCACCTCGTACACGGCGTCCTCCAGGGAGGTCCGTCCGATGAGCACATCCGAGAGTCCGGGCTCTCGCTGGATTTTGAACACCCGGTTCAGGCGAGGGTTCCGGAGGTCGGCATCCACCAGGAGCACCCGCTGGCCACTCTGGGCGAGGGTGATGGCCAGATTGGTGGAGGTGGAAGTTTTCCCCTCTTTGGCCACTGTGGAGGTGACCAGGAGGGTCTTGAGGGGTTGCCCGAGGCTGGCGAACTTGATATTGGACCGCAGGGTGCGGTACGCCTCAGCCACGGGCGACTTGGGATCAAAGTGGGCCACCAGGGGCTGGGTATCCTTCTCCGTACCCTCCATCCAGGGGATGAGACCCAGCACGGGCATTCCCAGGATCTTTTCCACTTCCTTGCTGGTTTTTACGGTGTTGTCCAGGTATTCCAGGACGAAGGCCCCGAGGATCCCCAGGAGCAATCCGATAACGGTCCAGAGCACGAGGTCCTTTTTGGGTTTGGGGCTAATGGGGCCCCGAGGAGGGTGAGCATAGTCAATGACCTTAGCGTCACTGGTTTTACTGGCTTCTGCAATGCGAGCTTCCTGCAGGCGGTCCAGCAGGGTGTTATAGATCTCGCGAGTTACACTCACCCGGCGTTCCAGTTCGGCCAGCCGGACCTCCTTGCTGGGGAAGTTCCGCATCTGTTTCTGGGTTTCTGCGATGAGTTGATCCAGGGCCTGGATCTTGCCTTCCAGGGCCTGTTTGCGAGCTTCGGCTTCCACGATGCCCGTAATGAGCATCTGGTACACCGGGTCATCGGCCGAGGGCCCGTACTTGAGGGAGGCCTCCAGGGCCCGCTGGAGTTCCCGTTCAGCCTCCTGGATGGCCCGATCCAGGGCCACGATCTTGGGGTGGGAAGGCCCGTACTCACTGGACAACTGGGCCCGTTGCATTTGCAACTGGGTGATACGTTGTTTTAACTGGGCCACCAGAGGGTTGGTGGAGATTTCGGGGTTAGAGATGATCCGCTTGTACTCCTCGTAAAAGCCACTGCCCTTGAGTTCGTCCAAATACTTTTGGGCCAGCATACGGGCTTCAGCCCGTTCCGCTACCGCCTTGGCCCGCTGGCTTTCCAGGTTGGCCAGCCGTGAGGAAATGGCCTCTGCTGCAGTGGAGAGGACGAGGATTCCTTCTTCCTCCTTGAACCGCTGAAGTCGGGCTTCCGCGCTGTCCAGTTCCTGTTCCAGTTTTGCCAGCTGTTCCTCAATGAACAGGCGGACATGGCGTGCCTCTTCTCGCAGTCCGTACAGGGTATAGTCAATGTACTCTGTAGCCAGGGCATTGGCCCGACGAGCCGCCAGACGGGGATCGTTCCCCCGAGCGGTGATCTCCACCAGGTTGGTTCGGCCTTTCTGCAGGACACTGACCTCCAGGCCCCGGGCCACGGGGTCCGCCACCCAGAGCTGCAATTCCCCGTGCCGCTTGTCGGCATCGGTCAAGGGCTTCAAGGTGAAGGCAAAGCCCGGCCCCTTCAGGGTATCCCGGATCGTCCCTGCGATGACCGGCGTCTTCCGGTTGTCTCCGCGCCACAGGTACACCGAGTCCCCCTGCAGCGTAAGGGTATACATCGTGTCGTCCACGGGGAGCCAGGAGTAAGCCGTATCCAAGCGAACCAGGTTGTTCTTTTCCAGCGCCAGATTGTCCCCGATCCGCATCACGGCCCGGGTCTGGAGGGTGCGGGAGTACATCAGGGCGATCTCGCTTTCCAGGGGGTCGTAGATGTAGGGCTGGTTAAAGGAGACCTGGGGCAGAACCGGGATCTTGGTCTCTGTTAGAGAGAGGCGTACCAGAGCCTTGGCCTCGTAGATCTTTGGGGAGAGCACCACCTTGAGGATGCCCACCAACACCCCCCCGATCACGAAGGCTATGATCAACCTTCGGTAACGGAACAGGACATCCAGGTAGTCCGTAAACCGGAATTCCTCTCTCATTGTTCTCTGTATGCCCTCCTAAAGCCGGATCACCCGGTCCTCGTGGGGAACCCCCCGGGTAGCGTTTCGGGTGTCAAACACCAGGGGAGCCCACCGGACCACCTCAGCGTAGTCCACGCTACTGTGGTCGGTAAGGATCACCGCCAGGTCTACCTCCTGCAGGATCTCCCGGGTGAGGGGCACCGAGTGAAACCGTCGGTCCCCGATCCGGACCTCGGGAATATAGGGGTCGTGATACTGCAGGTCAACTCCCTTTTCCAGGAGCAACTGCATCACATCCAGGGCCGGCGACTCCCGGAGATCGTTAACATCCCTCTTGTACGCCACCCCCAGGATGAGGATCCGGGACCCCTTCAGAGGCTTGGCCTGGTCGTTCAGCACATCCTGGATCCGGGTGACCACATAGCGTGGCATAAAGGTGTTGATCTCCGAGGCCAGCTCAATGAACCGGGCGTTGTAGTTCAAGGTCTTGAGTTTCCAGGCCAGGTAGTGGGGGTCAATGGGGATGCAGTGCCCTCCAATGCCTGGACCTGGATAAAACTTCATAAACCCAAAGGGCTTGGTGCCCGCCGCCTCAATCACCTCCCAGATGTCAATCTGGAGGATCTCGGCAGCGATGGCCATCTCGTTAACCAGAGCAATGTTC
Source organism: uncultured bacterium (assembly GCA_964638465.1). Lineage (GTDB taxonomy): Bacteria > Hydrothermota > Hydrothermia > WGAB01 > WGAB01 > WGAB01. The sequence continues at coordinate 5,140 of CAZXAO010000138.1, forward strand.
ACACTCCGGAAGGTGTTTTCCAGCAGTTTGGACATCTCGGCCACCTTGGCCGAGGACACCGGGACCACCCGCTCAATCACCTGTTCGTACAGGCGGGTAGCCACCTCGGTGGAGTCCGGGTCTACGCCCCCCACCACCTTGGGGGTGTTCCGGAGCACATACACCGAATCCCCGGGGTTGATCCGTTCCGGGGAGAAGGCCAGGAAGAAATCCCGACCACACTGAAGCCCGGAGGACT
>CAZXAO010000139.1:0-5372 GCA_964638465.1 uncultured bacterium
TCAGGGCATAGATGGCCTCGTTGATCATGGGCATGAGGATCCGGTTGGCCACGAAGCCTGGATAGTCGTTGACCACCACGGGTTCCTTGCCCAGTTTTCGGGCCAGGTCCAGGATGACCTGCAGGGTCTCCTCACTTGTAAGCACCCCCTTGACCACCTCCACGAGTTTCATCACGGGCACCGGGTTCATAAAGTGCATGCCGGCCACCCGTTCCGGCCGCCGGGTCTGCCGGCCCAGCCGGGTAATGGAAATGGACGAGGTGTTGCTGGCCAGGATGACCTCTGGCCGGGTGATCTCGTCCAGTTTCTGAAAGACCTCGGCCTTGACCTCAAAGTTTTCAATGACGGCCTCCACCACGAAGTCCACCTCCTTCAGGTCATCCAGGTTCGTGGTGGGGTGGATCCGGGCCAGGGCCTGGGCTTTGTCCTCCTCGGAGATCACGCCCTTCTTGATCTGTCGGTCCATGTTTTTGGCGATGGTCTTCAGCGCCCGATCCAGGATGTCCTGGGAGATGTCGCGGAGCACCACCTCGTAGCCCGAGAGGGCGAACACATGGGCAATACCGTTTCCCATCGTACCGGCGCCTACGACGCCCACCTTGCGAATGTCCATGGGAACCTCCTCGGTTGGTTCTGGGGTCATCGGGCTTAGTATAACTGCAGCACCGTGGGGCTTCAACCAAAAGTGTGTCATTTTGGATCACCCTCCGGTGGTTGCCCCTATCCCTGCGTGCCCGGATAATTGCAGCCGGAAAACAAGGAGATGGCCATGATCCAGATTCGTAAGGTCCTCCTCCTGGACCCTAAGGGACTGCCCGGCAAGACGCTGAAGAGTGCAGCCCGCTTCTTTGAGCGCCATTTCCAGAGCGAGAGCGTGTTTCTGGCCGTGCTCCAGGAACAGGTGAGCCGCCTGGGGGATCTGGGGACCCTGCGGGAACGCGTGGCCCGGCAGGTACAGCCTCTCCTCCCCCGGGGAACCCGGATCCGGGTGGAGTTCGGAAAACTCCGCGACGAACTCCTCGTGGCCCTGAAGGAAGAAGAGGCAGACCTGGTCATCGTGGAGGTGGAAGAGGCCACCGGCGGTCTGGACCCCGCCATCCGGAAGGCCGTACAGACTGCCCGGGTGCCCGTGCTGGCCGTCGTGCAGGGCCGCAAGTTTCCGCCGAAACGGTTGGGGTTGCCCCTGGAGGGCCACCCCCGGGAGGCCGTGGCCCTGGAGTGGGGCCGGATCCTGAAGGACCTCCTGGGGGGGCCGGCGTACGCCCTCCACTTCGTGGAAATCCCCGAACTCGGGCTCATTGAGGCCATCAACCCCTCCGAGGGCGTGCAGAAGATCGTGGAGGAGTTTGAGGCCTCAGGCCACCAAAAGATCCAGAACTTCCTCAGGGACCACCAGGCCACCGATTGGGTGGACCGGGTGGTGGTGGAAGTGGACCGTCCCGTGTCGGGGATCCTTCGGGCTGTGTCCCGGTACCGATTGGGTCTCCTGGTGATGACCCTGCCCCGGATTTCCTTCCTGGAACACCTGTTCCTGGGTACCACCACTGAGGCCGTGCTGGCCGAAATGCCGTGCCATCTCCTGGTGTTACCCACGGAGTGAGCCATGACGCCGAAACCCGTGATCGCCATTGGTGCAGACCACAGGGGCTATGCCCTGAAGGAGTTCCTGAAGGACCGTCTGGTGGCCACCGGCTACCAGGTGGTGGACATGGGCACCCATTCACCGGAATCCACGCACTACCCTGTGTATGCCCGCAAGGTGGCGGAAGCCGTGGCCCGGGGAGAGGCCCGGTTTGGCATCCTCATCTGCTTTACCGGTATCGGGATGTCCATCGCCGCCAATAAGGTGAAGGGGGTTCGGGCTGCCCTGGTCTGGCGGAAGGAACTTGCAGAACTCACGCGGCGGCACAACAACGCCAATGTACTGTGCCTTTCCGGAGGGTTCCTGGGCCGGGAACGGGCCTGGCAGTATGTGCAGATCTTCTTGAACACGCCCTTTGAGGGCGGCCGCCACCAGAAACGGCTGGAGCTCGTGGCAGAGCTGGAGGAGGACCAGTGTCGCCCCTAAACGGTCCCCTTGCGGCCGTAGAGATTTGGGATTCTTCCCCCTCAGGAAGGTGGGTTCTGGAGGGATCGGGCAGCCGCTAACCCCTGGATTCCCAAGGCCCTTGACTTGGCACCTGGCAAGAGCCTATAACACAAACCCGGGTGTGGAAAACTCATCCCTGTCCCTCCCGGGGATCCTTTGAGTCACAACGAAAAGCGGTGATTCGGTGGGTGCAACGAGGGCGTTGCACCCGGAGGCTTGGTGTCGTCTCAAACAATGAAATCAAGGAGGTTTCCATGGGCACCACCGTGAAGGGGTCTGAGATCCTCCCGGAGACGCTGGAGTTCTTCCACGGGGACGAGTTGCGGGCCCGGGTTTTCCTGGACAAGTACGCCCTCCGGGACCTGGAGGGCCACCTCCTGGAAAAGACTCCACCCGAGATGTGGCGTCGCATTGCCCGGGTGATGGCCTCTGCCGAAGAAGACCCCCAAAAGCGCAAACTCTGGGAGAAAAACTTTTACTGGCTCCTGGAGGATTTCCGCTTCGTTCCCGGGGGTCGCATCATGTTCGGGGCCGGCAACCCCCGCCGGGTCACCATGCTCAACTGCTATGTCATCCCCATCAAAGAGGACTCCCTGGAGGCCATCTTTGAGGCGGCCAAGGAGGCCGCCCGCACCTACTCCTTTGGAGGCGGCGTCGGCACGGACATCTCCATCCTGCGGCCCGCCGGCACCCCGGTGAACAACGCCGCTCTGTTCTCCACCGGGGCCGTCTCCTTTATGGACATCTTTTCCACCACCACCGGCACCATCGGCCAGCAGGGTCGCCGGGGCGCCCTGATGATCACCATCAATGTGGACCACCCGGATGTGCTGGACTTCATCCGCATCAAGGACGACCCCAAACGACAGCGGGTCCGGTACGCCAACATCAGTGTGAAGGTCACCGACGAGTTCATGCAGGCTGTGGAGCGGGACGAGAAGTTCGTTCTGCGCTTTGAGAACCAATGGGTGAAGCCCATCCGCAAGGAGGTGCCCGCCCGGAAAATCTGGAACGAGTTGATCCACCACGCCTGGTCCAGCGCCGAGCCGGGCCTCCTGTTCTGGTCCACGGCGGAAAAGTACTCCACCAGCCAGTACAACGGCATGGAGATCCTGACCACCAACCCCTGTTCGGAGATTCCGCTGGAGCCCTACGGCGCCTGTTGCCTGGGCAACATCAACCTGTCCCGGTTCGTCCTGGACCCCTTCACGGACCGGGCCCGGGTGGACTGGCCCAATCTGGAACGCGCGGCCCAGTATGCCACCCGCTTTCTGGACAATGTGCTCACGGTCAACCGGGACAAGCACGCCCTCCAGGCCCAGTCCGAGGCCAGCATGCGATCCCGGCGGATCGGTGTGGGCTTCACGGGCCTGGGCGACATGCTGGCCATGCTCCGCCTGAAGTACGATACCCCCGAGGCCATTGACTTCGTGGAGCAGATGTTCCGCCGCATCAAGCACATCATCTACCGGACCAGTGCGGACCTGGCCCGCGAGAAGGGCACCTTCCCGGCCTTTGACCGGGACAAGCACTTCAACCAGCCCTTCTTGCTGCGGATTCAGGAGGAAAACGAGGAACTCTTTGACTACCTGGTCCAGCACGGTCTGCGGAATGTGGCCCTGATGACCGTGCCCCCCGTGGGTTCGGGCGCCCTGCTGGCCGGCACTACCAGCGGCATTGAGCCCATCTTTAGCCTGTCGTACAAGCGCCGGAGCGAATCCCTGAGCAAGGAAGAGTTCCGGGTGTTCCACCCCCTGGTGAAGACCTACATGGAAGAGTTCGGGGTGGAAAAGGAAGAGGACCTGCCGGACTACTTCGTCACGGCCCATCAGATTGACTACAAGATGCGGGTTCGGATGCAGGCCGCCATCCAGCGGCATGTGGACCATGCCATCAGCAGTACGGTGAACCTGCCCCACGATGTCTCCCGGGAAACGGTGGGGCTCGTTTACATGGAGGCCTGGAAGGCCGGCCTCAAGGGGATCACCGTGTATCGGGAGGGGAGCCGGGAGGGGATCCTGATCACCGAGGACTTTGAGAAGTCCAAGCAGGCGGCCTCCCGGGAGGGCGAAGGCGGGGCCACGGCGGTGACCACCCGCAACGGCCGGAGTTTCGTCCTGCCGGGCCATCTGATTCCCCGGCCCCGCAAGGACGAGGTCTCGGGCATCACCTACAAGTACAAGACCGAGATGGGCACCTCCTACATCACCGTGAACGAAGACGAGTATGGTCCCCTGGAGGTGTTCATCCACACGGGCAAACCGGGTTCCTCGCTGACGGCCATGAGTGAGGCCCTGGGACGGTTGGTGTCCCTGGCCCTGCGGTCGGGGGTGGACCCCGAGGCCATCGTGGACCAGCTGATCGGGATCAAGTCCAGTACGCCGGTGCGTCAGCCGGACGGTTCCGTGGTGTTCAGCCTGCCCGACGCCGTGGCCAAGGCCCTCTTAAAGTTCCTGAATCGGCAACGGGAATCCCTGATGATGCCTGGAGGCGGCCCGGAAGGGTCCAACGGGAGCGGGCTCCTGCTGGTTATCCCCCGGAATGGTGAGAACCAGGCGGAGCCGAAGAAGTCCAACGGCCGAAGCCGCCAGGACTTTGATCTGTGTCCCAAGTGTGGGGGGCCGCTCATCTTTGAAAACGGCTGCTTCACCTGCCGGGAGTGTGGCTACTCCAAGTGCGAATAGTCCGGGGCTGCCTTAAAATAGTGCCGAAAAACGGAGGTCGCCGCCATTCTGGACCCTAAGTACTTGAGGGATCGTGCCGAGGAACTCCGGGAGGGCCTCAGGAAACGGGGCATGGACCCCGCGGTGGTGGACCGGCTCCAGGAACTGGACCGTCGGCGCCGAACCCTGCAGCGGGAACTGGACGAACTCCGGAGTCAGCGAAACGCCCAATCCAAACGGGTGGGGCAGTACAAACGCGAGGGCAAGGATGCCTCGGCTCTCATTGAAGAGGTCAGAAAGATCGGGGATCGGATCAAGGAACTGGAAGAGCAAAAGCGGCAGGCCGATGCCGAGTTCCAGCGCGAATGGGCCCTGATCCCCAATCTGCCCCACGAGAGCGTTCCCTTTGGTCTGGACGAGTCCGGGAACCAGGTGGTGAGCACCTGGGGAGAACCCCGGCGCTTTGACTTTGAACCCAAGGCTCACTGGGACCTGGGGCCTGCCCTGGGGATCCTGGACTTTGAGGTGTCCGGGAAGATCTCGGGCGCCCGGTTCGTCACCTACAAGGGTGCAGGTGCCCTCCTGGAACGGGCCCTGATCCAGTTCTTCCTGGATGTCCA
>CAZXAO010000140.1:0-5371 GCA_964638465.1 uncultured bacterium
GGTGTCTGTGACCTCCTCGGGCTTCACCCCGAAGGGGGTTCGGTAGGGGTCGGGATAGGGGATGTGCACCACCTGGGGCAGGAGGGGGGCGAAGTGGCGTCGTTGCACCTCCTTGGAGGCTGTCAGCGACAGGGCGCCAAAGGTGCGACCGTGGAAGGCCCCGAAGAAGGCCAGGAAGATGGGCCGCTGACGCTTGTAGCGCGCCAGTTTCATGGCCGCCTCAATGGCCTCAGCCCCCGAGTTGGCCAGGAAGACCCGCTTGTTGGGCGCCCCCGGTGCAATCTCTGCCAGTTTCTCTGCCAGTTGCACCTGCACCGGATAGTAGAAGTCCGTGCCGGACATGTGGATCAACTGGGCAGCCTGCTCGGTGATGGCCTGAACCACTTCAGGATGGCAGTGGCCCGTGTTGGTCACGCCGATACCGGAGGAGAGGTCCATGTACCGGTTGCCGTCCACATCCCAGGCGTAGATGCCGGCCCCGCGTTCAATCACCGCCGGATACGGGCGGCCGTAAGAGGGAGAGATGTACTTCCGGTCCTTTGCCAGGATCTCCTGGGCCCGCGGCCCTGGAGGGGGTACCACGATTTCCGGTCCCTTGAACGCTGTCATCGCGTGTCTCCTTGCCTTTCTGAGGGGGTAAGCGGCAAATTCTATTCCTCCCCCCTGCGCCTGTCAAAGCAAGCGGTTCCCGTTCACGGGCCCTCTTCGGCCTCCGGTGCGTCGGCCAGGGCCTCGCCGAACTGGATCCGGTACAGGTGGGCGTACACGCCGCCCCGGCTTAAGAGTTCCTCGTGGCGGCCTTCCTCCACGATGCGGCCGCCCACCACCACCAGGATCCGATGGGCGTGGCGCACCGTGGACAGACGGTGGGCGATGATGACGGCCGTCTTCCCCCGGAGCATCCCTCTGAGGGCCTGTTCAATCAGGTACTCGGAATAGGAGTCCACGCTGGAGGTGGCCTCGTCCATCAGCAGGATCCTGGGGTCCCGGGCCAGGGCCCGGGCAAAGGACAACAGCTGCCGTTCGCCCGCCGAAAGGAGCCGCCCCCCTTCACCCACCGGGGTTTGCAGGCCCTGAGGCAGGCGGTCCACTACCTGGTCCAGCCGTGTGATCCGGAGGGCGCGCTGCAGCGCCTCCTCCGGGATCTCCTGGTGGAGCCGGAGGTTGTCCAGGACGGTGCCCTCCAGGAGGAACACATCCTGAAACACCACGCCGATGATGCGGCGCAGGTGCTCCAGACGGAGTTCGCGAATGTCCACGCCATCAATCAGGATGCGGCCCTTCTGGGGCCGGTAGAAGCCCAGGAGCAGGGACATGATGCTGGTCTTGCCCGCCCCCGTGGGGCCCACCAGGGCCACGATCTCCTCGGGCTGGATCCGAAAGGACACTCCCTTCAGGACCCATTCGCCGGGCTTGTAGGCGAACCACACATCCTCAAAGACGATTTCCCCCCGCACCTCGGGCAACGCCCGGGTGCCTTCGGGTTCCGGAGGCTCCTGGAGCAGGGTGAACACCCGTTCGGCGCCCGCCAGGGCCGACTGAAAGATGTTGTACTTCTCGGCTAGGTCCCGGATGGGGTGGAACATCATCTCAATGTACGACAGGAAGGCCACCAGCGACCCGAAGGTGAGGGCTTCCTTAAGGATCTGTCCGCCGCCGTACCACACCACCAGGGCCACGGCCACCGCCGAGAAGACCTCTATGACCGGGCGGAACACGGCGAAGACATACATCTGCCGGAGGAAGGACCGGAACAGGTCGTCATTGATCCGCCGGAACTGCCGCAGCACATTCCGCTGGGCGTTGAACACCTGGATCAGGGCAATGCCGTTCAGGGTTTCCTGCACAAAGGCGTTCACCCGGGCCAGGTGACGCCGAACCTGGCGATAGGCCGACCGGGCGTAGAGACGAAAGAGGTAGGTGGTCAACAGGATGAAGGGGACGAGCAACAGGAGAACGAGGGCCAGCGAGGCGTTCATCCGCCACATCACGAAGAAGATCCCCAGGATCAGCAGGAAGTCCTTGGCCACGAACACCAGCACGGAGGAGTACAGTTCGGAAACGGCGGCGATGTCGTTGGTGGCCCGGGTGACCAGCCGGCCCACGGGATTCCGGTCAAAGTAGGCCACGGGCAACCGGAGCAGGTGGCGGATCACCTCCATCCGCATGTCAAACATCACCCGCTGGCCCAGGTATTGCAACAGATAGGTGAGGGCAGAACCGAAGAGGAAACTGCCCACCAGAAGGCCCAGAAGCAACAGAGCCATGCGGGCGATACCCTGGAGGTTCGCCAGCCGCAGGCGACGCAGGTCCTGGGGAGCCAGGTCCCGGAGCCGGTCGTAGGGGAGCACGAAGAGGGTTTCCGTAGGGTGTCGCAGGAACACGCCGGCGTACCGGGCCCGGAGGTCCTCGGGCAGGCGGGGGTAGAGCAGCAGTTTCTGGCGGGGGATCCGACCCTGTTTCTCCAGGACCCGTCGGGTGGCGCGATCCAGTTCGGCCAGATTCAACAGGACGGTGTCGCCGTGCCACGGCCGGGTGGCGGGCCGGACCTGCTCCAGAGGGCCCGTGTAGAAGACCCAATGGGGCGTGATGTAGCGATCAATGGCGGTCTTTGTCACATAGGGCACGCCCAGGTCAAAGGCGGAATTCAGGAGCAGGGCCAGAAAGGCCAGGAGCACGATGTGCCAGTAAGGCCGGGTATAGGCGAGGAGCCGACGTACCAGGGGCAGGTCGTGCTTCACCCGGATTCGGTCTTCGCTGACCTCAGGCGGTCCGTGGAACATCGCCAGGCTCCATCATTTGCTGGATGGCCCACAGCTGGGCGTAAAAGCCTCGAGCGGCCACCAGTTCTTCGTGGGTTCCCTGCTCCAGAATCCGGCCGTGTTCCAGCACATAGATGAGGTCGGCGTCCACCACTGCCGAGAGTCGGTGGGTCACCACGAACACCGTGCGACCCTCCAGGAGCGCCCGCAGGTTGTTCAGGATCCGCCGCTCGGTAACGGTATCCACGGCGGAAAGGGCATCGTCCAGGATCAGGATACGGGGATTCTTGAGCAGGGCCCGGGCCAGGGCGATCCGCTGCCGCTGGCCGCCCGAAAGGGTAAACCCTCGTTCCCCCACCAGGGTGTCCAGCTGGTCCGGGAACGCCCTGACCTCCTCGGAGATCTCCACCCGCTGGAGCATTTCCCATAGGGCCTCGTCGCCCGGATCGTGGTCCAGCCCGAGGAGCAGGTTTTCCCGGAGGGTGGTGGAAAACAGGAGCGATTCCTGGGGTACAAAGCCAATGGGGCGCCGCAGGGCCTCCAGGTCGTACTCCTGCACCGGGATTCCGTCCACAAAGAGGGTTTCCGGGGGAGGGTCCAGCAGGCGGGGAATGAGTTTGACCAGGGTGCTCTTGCCCGAGCCGATGGTGCCCACCAGGCCGATCTTCATGCCGGGTTCGGCCTCCAGGGTGATGTCCCGGAGCACCGGGCGCTGGCCGTCGTAGGAGAAGTTCAGATGGTGAAAGCGGATGTGGCCCTGGACCTCCCGCCGCACCGGGCCGCCCACGATCACGGGCTTCTCCCGAAGCAGTCGCTCAATACGGTCCATGGAGGCGCTGCCCCGCTGGAACACATTGACCACCCAGCCGATGGCCATCATGGGCCACACCATGATGCTCAGGTAGGTGCTGAAGGCCACGAAGTCGCCCAGGGAGATCTCGCCCAGCACCACCCGGTGGCCGCCGGCGTAGAGCACGATGGCCGTGGCCAGCCCGCCCATGAAGGTGATGAAGGGGAAGAACACCGCAGTGATCCGGATGAGCCGCAGGTTCTCTGCGAGGTACTGCCAGCTCAGGTCCCGGAGGTGTCGGGTTTCGCCCTCCAGGGCATGGAAGGCCTTGATGACCTTGATGCCGGCCACGGCCTCCCGCACCCCTTCGGTGAGGCGGGAGAAGGCCGCCTGGACCCGGCGGAATCGCACATGGATCATTCGGCCGAACAGGGTGACGAACACGGTGATGAGCGGGAGGGGCAGCATGGCGTACAGGGTGAGTCGGGGCGAGATGTAGATCATGGCCCCCAGGGCAAACACGGAGTAGAACAGGGCATCCATGGAGATGATGAGGCCGAAGCCGGCGGCCATGCGCACGGCGTCCACATCGTTGGTGGTGTGGGCCATCAGGTCGCCGGTGGACCAGCGCTGGTAGAAGGGCAGGTCCAGGTTCAGGAAGTGGCGGTACAGGCGTTCCCGGAGGTCGCGTTCTGCCCTGCGGGCGGTGCCGATCAGGAAGTACCGCCACAGGAACCGGAGCACGGCCACCACCAGGGCGATCCCCAGGATCCAGAGGGCGTAGCGTACCAGATCCTGGAGCACGGCGGTGCCCGCCATCAGCGTGTCCACCGCGTGTCGGATGATCAGGGGAACGATGAGTTGAACCCCATCCACCACCAGGAGGAGGAGGATGCCAGCGAGAACCTGCCACTTATAGGGCAGGAGCAGGCGAAGGATGCGGCGCATTCATCTGCAGGCTACTTTTCCCCTTTGGGAGGTACGCCCTCCTCTTCCCAGGTGATGATGCTGTGGTAGTAGATCTGGTCCCCTTCGTCGATCCCCCGGGTGAGTTCGCTGATGTGTACATTCTTGGCCTTGAACTCCTGGATGATGTAATAGACGGCGGCCTCGGGTTCGGTGTCCGCTCCGCAGGTGTAGATGTCCAGGGCGGCGTACCCCACCTCGGGCCAGGTATGTACGGAGATGTGGCTCTCGGAGATCACCACCACGCCGCTCACGCCATTGGGTGGAAACCGGTGAAAGGACACCGCCCACACCTGGGACTTGGCCTTCTCGGCGGCCTTGACCAGGATGTTCTGCACCCGTTCAATATCCCCGATCACCTCGGGATCGCAGCCCGAGGCCTCCACGATGTAGTGATCCCCCCGTGTATCGTGTTCCAGTGCCATCGGCGATGTACCTCCTTTGGGCCGAAATAGGGAAAAGGCCTCATATGATAAGTCTCCGGGGTGTCTTGCTCAACTTTCGCCGGCCCCGGCGACCAGGTCCAGCACCAGGCCGGTCCAGCCGAAGTGGAACGCCCCGCCCCCTTCACCGGTGAAGGGGTGGAAGTACTCCCGGAACCCGCTGAGGTTCACGAGGTCCAGGGAGGCCCGGGCGAGGCGCTGGGCCAGGGGAATATGCCCTCGTTCCCGAAGGAACCGGGCAAGGAGCCAGTTCAGGTTGATCCAGGTGGGCCCCCGCCAGATCTGGACCCCGGGGCACTTGACATGGGGGGGGGGGGGGGTTTCTCCCCGGCCCCTCACAGAAAAACTGTAAATTTTTTAAAAAATTTCAACTAAACAATCAAAAGGAGGTTTTAAAAGGGGGGTGTAGG
>CAZXAO010000141.1:0-3234 GCA_964638465.1 uncultured bacterium
GATAATGGGACATGGAGCAGAGAAAGATTTGCCGCAAAACATATTCTGTTCTTTAGCGATAACCAGGAATATATTCGAGACATTCTGAGAGTTTCTCAAGCAAGATGAGTGATCTTGGGCATGGCCTTACTCGCCGTGCAGGGTCTGGTAAATGCGTTGGGCGGTACGGGGGCCGATGCCGGGGACCTGGGCGATTTCCTCGGGGGAGGCGGCCATGAGCCGGCTCACCGTTCCAAAGGCCTTTAAAAGACGCTGTTTTCGCAGGGGTCCCACACCCGGCAGGGTGTCCAGGAGAGAGGCCAGGGCGCTTTTCGCGCGCAGTTTACGGTGATACCCCAGGGCGAAGCGGTGGGCCTCATCGCGGATCCGCTGGAGCAGCTGCAGGGCCTGGGACCGGCCGGGCAGCATGATCACCTGCCCCTCTTCGGTGACCAGTTCGTCCAGGCGTTTCGCCAGGCCCAGCAGCCGAACTTCCTCAATACCCAGCACCTCCAGGGCCTCCCGGGCCGCCCGCACCTGCCCTAACCCCCCATCTATCAGGAGCAGCTGGGGCAGTTCCTCCTGCCCCTCCAGTTCCTCCCGCATCCGCCGTTCCACGATCTCGCGCATCATGGCATAGTCGTCGATGCCCCGGGTGCGACGGATCCGGTACCGCCGGTAGCCCGACTTATAGGGTTTGCCCATCCGGAACTCCACGGAGGAGCCCACCGGTTGCCGTCCGAAGAGATGGGACACATCAAAGGCCAGAATGCGCACGGGAGGATGGGGCAAGCCCAGGATCTCCTGCAATTCCCGCACTGAGGCCGGGATCCAGGCCCGGCCCTGTTTCCACCGGAGTTCCTGTTCCAGGATCCGGCGAGCGTTCTCCCGGGCCAGGTCCATGAGGGCCTGCTCCCGGGGGTGCACGCCCCGGAAGGTCAGCCGTCGGCCCCGCCGGGCCACCATGTGCTCCAGGGGTTCGGGCCGCGAGGGTGCGGGATCTGACACCACGGCGTCCATCCCCAGGGCACTGCTGGAGTAGTACAGGGCCAGGAAGTGGTCCATCAGTTCCTGGAGACTGGCCTCTGCGGGCACTTCCAGCACAAAGGGCTCGGGATCCACCACCTTGCCGCTGCGGACCTTCATCACCAGGGCCACGGCCGTATGGCCTTCCACCGCCAGGGAAACCAGGTCCTTGTTCTCCGGGGTGGTGCCCACGATGTGCTGTTTACCCATCACCTGGTAGATGGCCCGCAGCTGGTCCCGGAGTACGGCGGCCTCCTCAAAACGGAGATCCCGGGCGGCCTGCTGCATCTCCTGTTCCAGCCGTTCCACCAGGCTCTGGAAGTTCCCGGACAGGAAGTCCAGCACGCCCTGTACGGCCTGGTGGTACTTCTGTCGCAGTTCCGGCGAATCCTGGAAGCAGGGGCCCAGACATCGGCCGATGTGGTAGTCCAGGCACGGGGGGATCGGGCGGCGAGCGGGTAACCGGTACTTGCAGGTGCGCAGGGGGAAGAGTTTCCGAAGCAGGCGGATCACCTTCCGCATGCTCTGGGCGTTCGTATACGGACCAAAGAGGACGGAGCCATCGTCGCGCAGGTCCCGGGTGGGGAAGATCCGGGGATAGGGTTCCTGTACCGTGATCTTGATGTAGGGGTACTTTTTGTCGTCCTTCAGGCGGATGTTGTAACGGGGCTGGTACCGCTTGATGAGGTTGGCCTCCAGGAGCAGGGCTTCGGCCTCGGATCGGGTCACCAGGTACTCCAGATCCTCGGCCCGGGCCAGCATCCGGCGGATCCGGGGGTCCTGAAGCCCCTCCTGGGCATAGGTGGTCAGGCGTTGCCGGAGGTCCCGGGCCTTGCCGATGTACAGGGGAGTCCCCTGGGCGTCCTTAAAGAGGTACACGCCCGGACGATGAGGGATATCGGGCAGCCGGGCCCGAAGGTCAAGCATGGTCCAGGGTATCCAGGATCTGGATACTGCGGGAGGTCCCCAGCCGGGAGGCGCCCAGCGCAATGTACTCCAGGGCCTCATGGGCCGTGCGGATGCCCCCGGCGGCCTTGACCTGGAGGGCGTCGCCCGCGGCCTCCTTGAGCAGTGCCACATCCCAGGGGGTGGCGCCTCCGGGGCCGAAGCCCGTGGAGGTCTTGACGAACTGGGCGCCCGCCTCCTGGACGAGCCAGGTGGCCTGGACCTTTTCCTCGTCGGTGAGCAGGGCCGTTTCCAGGATCACCTTAAGGACGCCAGCGCGGCCCATGGCCTCCCGCACAGCCCGGATGTCCTGTACCACATAGCGCAGGTTGCCCGCTTTGAGCTGGCCGATGTGGAGCACCATATCCACCTCGGTGGCGCCCCGCTCCACAGCGAGAGCGGCCTCCCCGGCCTTGGCTTCCGTGAGGTTGGCCCCCAGGGGAAACCCCACCACCACACAGGTGGCCACCGGGCTCCCCGCCAGGATCCGGGCCACGAGGTCCACATAGGAGGCGTTCACGCACACCGCCCGGAACCCATACTCCAGGGCCTCCCGGGCCACCTGCTCCACGGCCGCAGGGGTGGCCTCGGGCTTCAGCAGGGTATGGTCTATGTACCGGGCCAGATCAGCCCGGCTCAATCGGGGCAGGTCCCGGGGCCGATGCAGCCGTTCCCGTGCCCGTTTCAGGATCTCTTCCAACGGGGGTCGTTCCATAGTTTCCTCTACTCCGGCTTTTGGGCCAGGAGCACCTGGGACCAACCCTGCCATCGCAGGAGTCGCAGGAGCCTGGCCACAGGCCACAGGTACATCTGAAACAGCAGGTTCCGAAATTGTACGCCGTCCCACACCCGCCGGAGTTTCCAGAACAGCCGGGCATCCCGGGGATGCTGCTGAATCCACCGGACCAGGGCCTCGGTGCTCATGGGGAATCGCTGGAGCCGTCGGGCAAGGCCATACCCCGGGTCCGGGGGCAGGGCCTGATGTTCCAGCACCACGAAGCCCGCCCATTGCACTGCGCCCCGGAGCGCCCTCTGGCTCCACCGGGTGAGATGATGGGGAGGATAGTCCTGCGGGGATCGGTGGAGTCCCAGACGCAGGCTGGTCCGGTCCTCGTTGGGCACGCTGATCCCCAGTATGCCGCCAGGTTCCAGCATCTCGTAGGCCAGGCGCAGGGTTTCCCGGGGCCGGTCCAGGTGCTCCAGCACCTCAAAGAGGGTGAGGGCGTGGAACCGCAAACGGGGATGGGCCTGGTGGAAGTCCTCCAGGGTGCCCTCAAAGAACCG
>CAZXAO010000141.1:3244-5360 GCA_964638465.1 uncultured bacterium
ACGCCCTGGAGAGCGCAGGATTCCCGGGCCAGGGGGGAGAAATCCAGGGCCCAGGCTTCGCCGCCCTGCTGCGCCACGGCCCGCGGAAAGGTGCAGGTGCCCGTCCCCACATCCAGTAGCCGGCGGCCCCGAAGAGCAACCCGGCCAAGGAACCACTGCTGCACGGGGGTCAGGGGTAGGGAGATGCCGGCCTGCAGGAAGTACAGGGGCAGGGTATAGGCGTCCAGTTGCCATCGGGTTCCCCGTTCCGGGGCGTAGTACTGGCGTTCCGGTGCTTGAAAGGGCCAGGCGAAGCGGACATCGCACCGGGGGCACCGGTACACCCGATACCCCTGCACCTCTTCCACGAGGGGGAACCCGGTTCCCGGGGCTGCGCCGCACACGGGGCAGCGGATCATCGGCCAATTATAACGCCCGTATAATCAAGAACCGGCATGTTTTTGCGTCCAACCACTTACAAGCGCGTGACCGCGGTGCTCCTGGGAGCCCTGGCCGGCGACCTGGTGGGTGAACTCATCCGGGCCCTGATCCCTTCGGGTACGGTGAAGGATGTGGTGCTCAAACCCGTGACCTTTGGACTGTCCCCCTTTACCCTGGACCTGGTGATCTTTAAAATCACCCTGGGTCTTGTGGTGGACTTCAACCTGGTGGCGCTGCTCTTTGTGTTCTTGATGGTGTTCCTGCTGTGGAAGTTCTGACATGAGAAACCGCATCTGGTACCCGCTCCTCCTGCTCCTGCCTGCCGCAGTGATCCTGGGAACCTTCAAGTTCTATCCCATTCTCTCCGCCTTCCGGCTGTCCTTTTACGACTGGGGGATCTCCGGGGAAAAGGGCTTCGTGGGCCTGGAAAACTTCCGGGCCCTGTTCCAGGATCCCTTCTTCTGGCAATCCCTGTTGAACACCCTGTGGTACACGGTGTTTACCGTGCCCCTGAGCATTGCCTTCTCCCTGTTCGTGGCCGCCCTCTTGAATCGGGGGATCCGGGCCCTGGGCCTGTATCGCACCATCTACTTCCTGCCCGTGGTGACCTCCATCGTGGCCGTATCCGTGGTGTGGAAGTGGCTGTACGATCCGCAACGGGGGCTCTTCAACTACCTGTTAATGCTCCTGCACCTGCATCCCCTGCAGTGGCTGGAGGAGCCCCGGGGCGTGTTTGAGATGCTGCTGGGCCATCCCCTGCCCTCCCTGCTCAAGGGGCCGTCCCTGGCCCTGTTTTCCATCTCCCTGATGTCCGTGTGGAAGAGCATGGGCTACAACATCGTGATCTTCCTGGCGGGCCTCAAGAACATCCCGGAGGTCTACTACGAGGCCGCCCGGATTGATGGAGCCGGCCCCTGGCAGACCTTCCGGAATGCCACCCTCCCCCTGCTTTCGCCCACCACCTTCTATGTGACCATCATGACCACCATCGTGTCGCTCCAGGTGTTTGCGCCCATCTGGACGATGACCGGGCCGCCGCCCGGCGGCCCCCTGGGCACCACCTCGGTGGTGATCTACTACCTGTACCAGAAGGGGTTTGAGGAGTACCAGGTGGGCTACGGTTCGGCCATTGCCTTCGTGTTCTTCCTCATCATCCTGGCCATCACCGTGTTTCAGAAAACGGTGCTGGAAAAGCGGGTGTACTACGAGGTGTAGCCATGCGGCGACTTTCCTGGGACAAGCCCCTGATCTACCTGGTCCTGAGCCTGGGCGCCCTGCTCATGATGCTGCCCTTCCTGTGGATGCTGTCCACCTCCTTCAAGACCATTGCCGAGTCGCTGCAGTTCCCGCCCACCTGGATCCCCCAGCACTTCACCCTGGAGAACTACCGCATCGTGTGGACCAAGGTGAACTTTCCGCGGTACATCTGGGTGTCCACGGTGGTCACCTTCTTCACCCTGGTGGGGGTGCTCATCACGGCCACCATCACGGCCTATGCCCTCTCCTGGTTCCACTTCAAGGGGAGGGAGGTGGTCTTTGTGGCCATCCTGTCGCTGATGATGGTACCGATTCCGGTGTATGTGGTGCCGTTGTTCATTCTCGTGCAGAGCCTGGGCTGGGTAGACACCTATTACGCCCTGATCGTCCCCTGGACGGTCAACATCTTTGGCATCTTTTTGCTCCGGCAGCACTTCCG
>CAZXAO010000142.1:0-5356 GCA_964638465.1 uncultured bacterium
GTGCGGGGGATCTTTTCGCAGGGCGCGGTAGTCTGGCCCATCTCCAGGAGTTCAACCTCTCTTACCATCGCCTCATCACGCCCCCTGAATCCCTGAGAATACTTGAGAGCCTCAGAGAGGACAAATACTCACCCGGTCGCCAAACTCCCGGATTTCTTGAGAAAACATCCGAACCTCCGGGTGATCCCTTCCTCTACCCTCTCCGCCAGAGGGCCGGAATGATGGCCCCGGGCATCGTTTCCGCAGAGAGCTACAGTATGCCTCTGCTTGCAGGAAACCAGAATCCCGCTTACCCTTGTTCCCATGTTCTGGTTCTGGATGTTGGTGGCGTGGGTGGTGGGCGGGGAGGCCCGCACAGCGCTCTTTGGAGGCCTGGACTTCGCCTCGCCGCCCACGGCCTTTGTGAGTACGCCGTCGGTGTTGACCCGTGTGGAACGCCCCAGCCTGGCGTTCACCGGCGCGCTCTGGGAACATCGCCTCTGGCGGACGGGCTCTGGCCTGGCTACCGTCTCCTACACCTGGAAACCGACCACTGGCCTATACGCAGGGGTTCTGGCCTCCTACGGAGAACACCGGGAATCCCACCACTGGGCGAGTGCCCTTGCTGGGGGTCTGGCGGTCCGGTGGCGCCGATGGCACCTGGGTGTGAGCGTGGCAAACCTGGTGGCTTTCCCCGATTCCAGCGAACTCCCCTGGCCCCGGCGAGAGGGGCCTTCGGCCGCGGTTTCCCTTTTCTACCAGCCTCCAGAGATCCGTTACGGCCTTTTTGGCGTGGGGGTTCGGAGAATCAGCCTCTGGCCCCGCACCCGCGAGTACTGGGCCGGCCTTTCCCTGGATCTCACCCGCACCTCCTCCTGGCTCCCCTGGCTCGCCGGGGGGTTTGTGTACCGTCCGGAGAGCACCCGTCTGGTCCTGGGACTGTGGAAACCGTGGGTCCTGCCCACGCCGTCCCGCCTGCCCTGGACCCTGCCCGATCTCACCACCGGCCTGGGAGTCCAGGTCCCCTCGGAGGATTTTCTGAACCCCCGGTTGAGTTTTTCTCTGGGCCTCCGCAGCCGTCGCCGCGAGGCCACAGATCTGGACCTCCAGTACACCGCTACCCTTCCCTACCGTTCCCCCCGGCTGTCCCGGTGGCAACACCACCTGAGTGTGGTGATCTTCTGGGGCGACGCCCTGCGGGCCCAAAGGGAACGCAAACGCTACCAGCAGGAGCAACAGGAACGCCTCCAGCGGATCCAGCGCCTGGAAGCCCGACTCCAGGAACTGGAGCGTCAGCAACGACGACTCCAGTACGAATGGGAAGTACTGGAACAGGCCCGGGAACAACTGCAGCGGGAGCGCCAGAGCGTGGAACAGGCCCGCCGGCAGCTGGTGCAGGCGCAGGAAAACCCCATGACCCTGGGCCAGTTGGATTCCTTACCAGGCCTGGAGGTGATCCAGGAGGATTCCCTGATCCGGATCCGGGCCACGGAGGCGGCCCTGCGATTTGAACCCGGGGGCACGGCCCTGCCCGTGGCCTCCCTGCCGGTGCTCCGGGCAGTGGCCGCCTACCTACGGGCACACCCCGAGTATCGGGTCCGCATCGTGGGCCACACCGACAATGTGCCCCTGGGCCGCATCTGGCGCAAGAAGTACCGCAACAACCAGGGCCTTTCCCTGGCCCGGGCCGGGGCCGTACGGGACTACTTCGTGGTGGTGGAGGGCTTGCCTGCCGAGCGGTTTGAGGTCCAGGGCAAGGGTGCCTCGGAGCCTCTGGCACCGAACACCACCGAGGCCGGCCGGGCCCGCAACCGTCGGGTGGAAATCCTGTTAATTCCCAGATCCGGCAAAAAGGAGTCGTCGCCATGACGACAAAACCCCGGGTGTTCGTCACCTCGCGCCGGATTCCAGGCCGTGCCCTGGAGCGGCTGGCCGAAGTGGCCGAAGTGACGGTGTTTCCTGAGGATCGGGCACCAAGCCGGGAGGAACTGACCCGGGTGGTGGCCGGGTACGACGGCCTGCTCTGTCTCCTGCGGGACCGCCTGGACCGGGAGATCCTGCAACACGCCCGAAGGCTTCGCATCATTGCCAACTACGCCGTGGGCTACGACAACATTGACCTGGAGGCGGCCACAGAACGGGGCATCCTGGTGACCAACACGCCGGACATCCTGTCCAATGCCACCGCCGAACTGGCCATCGCCCTGATGTTCGCCGTGGCCCGGCGAATTGCGGAGGCCGACCGGTTCGTCCGAGCCGGCCGCTTCACGGGCTGGCAGCCGGATCTCTTCCTGGGAATGGAACTCGCCGGCCGGACCTTTGGCGTGGTGGGCGCCGGCCGCATTGGCACCCTGGCGGGCCTGAAGGCCCACGCCCTGGGAATGCGCATCCTCTACTGGCAACGTCGCCGCAACTACAGCCTGGAGGGGGCCACCGGAGCCCGAAAAGTCTCCCTGGAGGAATTGCTCCAGCAGTCCGATGTGGTGTCCATTCACCTGCCCCTGACCCGGGAGACCCACCACCTGATCCACCGGGACCGGTTGCGGCGGATGAAGCCCACGGCCATCCTCATCAACACCGGTCGGGGACCCGTGGTAGAGGAAACAGCGCTGATCCAGGCGCTTCGGGAGGGCTGGATCCGGGGCGCAGGCCTGGATGTGTACGAACACGAACCCCGGGTTCCCGAGGAACTCCGTCGGCTGGACAATGTCGTTCTCCTGCCCCACATCGGCTCGGCCACCCACCAGACCCGGGAGGGCATGGCCCATCTGGCGGTGGACAACCTGGTGCGGGTGTTGCGGGGCGAGCCGCCCCTCACGCCGGTCAACCCGGAGGTGCTCCAGCGGTGAAAGGGATCGGTACCCTGGTGGCCTCCCTGATCCTGTGGTCCCTGGCGCTGCTCCACCTGCGGGCAGCCGTAGGACTCCAGTTCTGGAAACACCGGGGCGCCCGGCTGGAGGTGGTGCTGGCCCCCGGGACCGGTGCCGAAGACCTCCGGCTCCTGCTGGAGACTGTACCGGGCCTGGAGAGCCTGCGCTACTGGCCGGCGGAGACCGTGGCCCGGTGGATCGCCCGGCAGGACACGGTGCTTCAGCAGGGCATCCAGACGGTGGGGCCGGAGGTGGTCCCCCCGGTCTGGACCGCCTGGCTACAGCCCGAGTGGAACACACCGGAACACCGAGGCCGGATCCAGCGGTGGCTCCAGCGGCCTGAGGTCGCCGCCATCACCTGGAAGACGCCGCCGGGTCAGGCGGCCCGTTTCCCGATGTTTCTGGAAGTTCTCCTGTGGATCACCGGCGGTCTGCTCCTCGGGATCGCCGTGGTTACGGCCCTGGAGGCCCTATCCCAGCGCTCCTTTGCCGAGGTCCTCTCCTGGGGACTGTGGATGGCGGCCCTGCCCCCGGGCCTGCTGTTCCTGCTGGACGAGGGGGCTCATGTGTTTCCGGGTCCAGGATTGTGGCCGCTCTATTTGGTGGCTCCGGCCCTTACCCTGTTCCTGGTGATCCCCCTGGCGCTCGGGGAAGAAAGCGGCCCAACGCCAGAAAGTCCTCCGGAAACCGCAGAGGACGCCTAAGGTCTGGCACCCCATCCGCCTCCGCGCAGCGGTTACAAATCTCCACCTTCCCCGAGATTTTCAGACGGTCCAGGGCCTTCTGAATCCGTGTAGCCTCGGCCCGGGCGCCCGGTTCGGGGGTCCGGAGCACGGCCCACACCACGGATTCACTCCGGAACCACCGGATCAGACCTTCGTAGCGGTGGAACAGGTGGAGCAGTTCCTGGAACACCGGATCCTGGCGAGCGGGCCGACCGTGGAGGCGGGCGACGGTTTCCTCCAGCCGGCGGATCTGTTGCCGGAGGGCCAGGAGTCGTTGCACCCAGAGCAGGTTGGCAAAGGGATAGTGGATCAGTCGCAGGGCCATGCCCGTGGGGGGAAGGTCCAGGGCCACGGCGTCCCAGTCGGCCTGACGGACCTCTGCCAGTACCTCCAGATAGGCGGATTCCTCGGCACCCGGGGAGTATCTCAGGGTATCCAGGGCTCCCTCCAGGTTGAGCACCTGGAGATGTCGGTACGAGGCCTGAACCGTCTGCAGGGTGTGTTCCAGCACCCGGCGGGCCCGTAGCTGGAGGTCGGCCTCCTGGAGCCAGAGTCCGGGAACGGCGGGGGTGGGTCTGTCGCCCGGGGTGAGACCGGTGTAATCCCGCAGGTTATGAGCAGGATCCAGGGAGAGCACCAGGGTGCGCCGACCCTGGCGGGCCTGTTGCAGGCCCCAGGCCAGGGCCAGGGTGGTCTTGCCCACGCCGCCTTTGCCGAGGAAGAACCAGGCGATCATCCGAGTCCCAGGTGGGCCAGGAGTTCGGTGAGTCGATCCTCCAGGGTCTGGGTGCGTCGGAGCAGCAGGAGGAGGTCCGGTTCCAGGTGGGGCAGCAGGCGGAGGGCCACTTCGCCCGGAGCCAGGGGAATCCCCAGGAGGCTGCCGAGGGTGAGGAGGGCAAAGGCCTCCCGCTGAAATTGGAGTTCCAGCTGGATCTGGTCCGTGCTGTGCTGGGCCAGAAACCTCCGAATCTCGTGCCACATCCTGTGCTTGATTGTACGGGACGCCCTAAAACCCGGAAACATTTTCGTCTTTTGAAGGGCACAAATCATTGAAAAGTTGCAAATGTTATTGAGAAAACCGTCCCCCGCCCCTACAATTGACAGCCTTCGCCAACAAGGAGAACCGCATGGTGCACCGGTTTGGTCAGTTCCTGTTCACCACCCTGGTTCTATGGGGGCTCTGGATCCTGTTCACCGGAACCCTGGACCCCCAGGAGGTGGCGGTGGGTAGCCTGCTGGCGGTGGGCATCGCCCTGGGAACCCACCGCAGGTTCACCACCGCCGGTCTCCGGAACCTGGCCCCTGGTCGGCTCCTCTGCCTTGCCGCCTACCTGCCCTACTTCACCTGGCAGATGATCAAGGCCAACCTGGATGTCGCCTGGCGGGTTCTACACCCCCGAAGGCCCCTGAACCCCGGCATCGTCCGCGTAAAGACCCGGATGACCAGTGATCTCGGCAAGATGGCCGTGGCCAACTCCATCACCCTCACCCCCGGCACCCTCACCCTGGAGGTGGACGACGATACCCTCTACATCCACTGGATTGATGTAAAAACCACAGATCCCGGGGAGACCAGCCGCCTGATCCCCGGGGTCTTTGAACGGTGCCTCAAGAAGGTGTTCCCATGAGGCCCTCGGTGCTCTGGACCCTGTACTTCGCCCTGATCGGTCTGGGGGTTTTCTTTGGCCTTCTGCGTGGTCTTCTGGGGCCCAAGGCCCCGGACCGCGTGGTGGCTGTGGACGCCCTGGTGACCATCACCATGAGCCTGATGGTGCTCCTCGG
>CAZXAO010000143.1:0-5355 GCA_964638465.1 uncultured bacterium
CCGAATGGGGTACTCGTCGCCGCCGATCTTCAGGGTGGTGGCGTCGGTCCCGTAAAGAGCCGTGCGGAGATAGCCACCCACCCGGGCGGAACTCAGCCCCACCTGATACAGTCGCTCCCGATCCAGGTGCACCCAGATCTCCGGGCGCCGGCTGCTGCGCGAGATGGTGGGGGCCTTGATTCCCAGGATCGTCCGCAGGAGCCCCTGGACCTGGCGGGCCAGGGAATCGGTCAGGGCCAGGTCGTACCCGTAGATCTCAATCTCAATGGGTTTGCCCCCGCCGAAGAGGAACTCCTGGCCGCCACCGGAGGTGGACACCGCATAGGACTCCAGGCCGGGGATGCGGGCCAGGGTGTCGTTCAGGGCGGCCACGATCTCAAACACCGAGCGGCGCCGCTGGCTCCGGGGCACCAGATGCCCGGAGAAGAAGCCAGAATTGGAACTCTCCTTGGAACCAAACACCGCGCCCATTCCGGTTTCCGAGGGGCCCGAGCGGGTGACGATCACCTCGGCCTCGGGAATCATCCGGCGCATCTTGTCTTCCAGGAGCCGCATCACGGAGTCCGTCACCTCCAGGCGGGTGCCCGTGGGCAGGAGGAACTCGCCCCGGAACTCCCCGGTGTCCGACGGCGGGATGAACTCCGTGGGGATCCAGCGGAGTAGGCCCAGACTGGCCAGGAACAGGGCCACGCCGCCCACCAGCACCAGGGCCTTCCAGCGGAGGGCGAAGCGGAGCAGGGCCTCGTAGGTCCGATCCAGGGCCCGGAAGGTGGCCTCGTGCACCCGGGCGAAGCGGCCGCCCCGCAGGATCCGGATGAATCGGGAGGCCAGCATGGGAGTCAGGGTCATGGCCGCAAACAGGGAGGCGAAGAGCACGAGCATCACCGAGGTGGCCAGTTCGCGGAACATGATGCCCACGAACCCCTGGATCACCACGATGGGCACCAGGATGGCCACCGTGGTCAGCGTGGAGGCGGTGATGGCGCCCGCCACCTCGCCGGTGCCAAAGATGGCGGCCTCGCGCCGGGTTTCCCCCCGTTCCCGGTGGTAATAGATGTTCTCCAGGACCACCACAGCGTTGTCCACCACCATGCCGATGGCGATGGCCAGGGAGGAGAGGGAGATGATGTTGATGCTGGCGTGGATCAGGTACAGGAAGATGAAGGCGGTGATCAGGGAAAAGGGGATCACGGAGGCGATGATCAGGCTGCCCCGCAGGTTCCGGAGGAACACCAGGGTGACAAGCACCACCAGCACCAGGGCCCAGAGGATGGTGGTGGTGAGGTTGTGGATGCTGTTCCGAATGAACAGGGAGCCGTCAATGACCACCTGCAGGTTCAGGCCAGGGATCCGTTCTTCCACGGCCTCCAGCCGTTTGCGGGCCTCCCGGGCCACCTCCACGGTGTTGGCCCCGGAGGTCTTCTGGATGGCGAAGAACACGCCGGGTTTCCCGTTCACCCGAACGAAGTTGGTGGGTTCTGCGTAGCCGTCCTCCACGCGGGCCACCTCCTTGAGGCGCACCAGGCGACCCTGGAGGTTCACGAGAGGGAGATCTTCCAGTTCCCGGGCGGAGCGAAACGCCTGGGGGACCCGGACCAGGTAATCGGTTTTGCCCACGGCCAGGTTGCCCACCGGGAGGTTGACATTCTCCTGGGCCAGGGCAGCCACCAGGGTTTCCAGGGGCAGGTGCAGGGCCTCCAGGCGGGCCTTGTCCACCCAGATGTGCACCATCCGCTTCCTGCCACCGCCCCAGATCTGCACAGCGCCCACGCCCTTGCCGTGGCGGAGCTCCTCCACCACCTGGTCCTCCACGATCTTGCGGACATCCAGGGTGGGATCGTCGGAGGTGGCCGCCACCACCAGCACGGGCCACTGGGAAAGATCAAACTTGAAGATGTAGGGGTCTTCGGCGTCCTCGGGCAACTGGCGGCGGGCGAAGTCCAGGCGATCCCGGAGGTCGTTGACCGCAGCGTCCAGGTCTGTGCCCCAGGCAAAGGAAACCACGATGGAGGAGACATTCTCAAAGGAGGTGGAGGTGATCTCCTCCACATTGGGCACGGTGGAGATGGCCTCCTCCAGGGGATCGGTCACCTTTTTCTCCACATCCTCGGCCGAGGCGCCGGGGTACAGGGTGACCACGGAGGCCGTGGGCAGGGAGACATTGGGCATGAGATCAATGGGGAGATTCAGGAGGGACAGCACCCCCAGCACGAGGATCACCAGGAAGACCACCAGGGTCATCACCGGTCGTTGAACAGCGATCCGCTGCATGGCTACCACACCACCGTGACGGGGCTTCCTTCTTTGAGCCGGGCGATGGGCAGGGCCACGACGGTATCGTGTTCCGTGAGGCCCTCCAGGATTTCCACGGCGTCCAGGGTAGAGAGGCCGATCCGCACGGGCACCTTATGGGCGCGGCCGCCCCGGACCACATACACGAAGTGGGCCACCTCGCCCTGCACCGCCTCCGGGGGGAGGACCAGGGTGCGGTCACGACGGGCCACGGGGACCCGTACCTGCACGGTCTGGCCGGGAACCACCTTGGGCGGAGGGGATTCCAGAACCCCCAGGACCTCCCGGGCCCCGAGCAGGGGATCCACACCGGGGGCCACCCGGAGGATGCGGCCCTGCAGGGTATCCCCGTTCACCACCACCGGCACACGATCCCCGGGCTGCAGGGCGTCGTGGTACACCTCGGGCAGGTACAGGGTGAACTTGAGGGGACCGGTCTCCTGGATCCGGGCCAGGGGCGTGGTGGGCGAGACCGGCGTGCCGGGATCCAGGTCCATCAGGTGGATCCGGCCCGGGGCCGGGGCCAGGACCTTAACCTCCTGGTACCGGAGGCCGGGCAGGCTGCGATCCAGCAGGGCCACCACCTGGTCCTTTTGAACCCGCTGGCCTTCCTTCACGGTGAACCGCAGGAATCGGGCGGCCACCGTGGGCAACACGGGCACCGCAGGCGCCCGAAGCCGGGTGGTCACCGGGAACCACTGGACCAGCGGCTGAACCCGGGGCATCACCACGGGCACGGCAAACACGGCCTGCGTTCCCCGGGAGGTGGCTTCGGGTTTACGGCAGGCCGGACTGCTGAGGAGCAGAAGAAGGCTGCTCAGCACCAGAAGCAGGGGCTGACGCCGGGGTTTCATGGCTCACGCCTCCTTGGGTTTGCCCGGTTTCTCGGGACGCGCTGCCCACCCGGGCAGCCTGTTCCAGGAGCAGGTGTTTCTGGTGAAAGGCTGCGAGGGCCTGGAGCACGGCGTACCGCGCCTGGGCATAGGTGTTCTGGACATTCAGGAATTCCATCTGGGAGATGAGGCCCTGTTCGTATTGCTCCCGGGCCACACTCAGGGCCTCCCGGGCCAGGGCCAGGTTCTCCCGCTGGGTCTCGTAGTTCTGTTGTTCCACCTGGGCCTCCTGGTAGAGCCGCCGCACCTCTGCCCGGGCTTCCTGGAGCCGCTTGTGGAGCCACAGGTGCTGAAGATCCCGAAGGGCACCCAGGCGCCGCAGGTCACCCTCCCGCTGGAAGCCGTCAAAGATGGGCATTTGAAGGCCCAGGGTCAGGGTATAACTGGAACCCCAGGTGCCCTCAAAGCCCTGGGGCTTGCGGAACAGGTAGGAGGCCTGGAACACCAGGCTGGGCTTGTTGCTGTTGTCCGTGGCCCGGTACAGGGCTTCCAGCTGCTGCCGCTGGACCCCCAGGATCTGCAGGTCCAGACGCTGCTCAACCTGACGGAGGTATGTGTCCACCGGCGGCAACTGAGGGGGACCCAGGCTGTCTGTGGGCACCGGCATCACGGTATCCGGCAGGTCCAGGAATTCCCGAAGTTGCTCCTGCAGGCTGTGGTAGGCGGCCTCCAGGGAGTGGAGCTGGGACCGGGCGTTCTGGAGCTGCACCCGGGCCTGGAGGTGTTCCAGGTGGGTGGCCAGGCCGGCCTCGTACCGCTGTCGCACCAGGGCTTCGTGTTCTTCCAGGTTCTGGACCACCTCCCGGGAGATGGCCACCCCCTGGCGCAGGACCAGCAGCTGGAGGTAGAGCTGGCCGGCCGTGAGGGCCACCTGCTCCCGGGTCTGGCGGGCCTGGAGGCGCTGGGCTTCCACCTGGGCCTCCTGGGCCCGGACCAGGTCCCGGAGCCGGCCCCAGGTGAACACCGGCCAGGAGAGGTTGAAGGCCACCTGGTAGGAGTGGTGCTGGCCGAATTCCACGGGAAACTCCCGGAACAACGGCCGGCCGGTCACCGGGTCAAAACCCACGATCACCCGCTGGGTGAAGGATTGCACATAGGAGTTGTACCCATAGCCGGCCTGGGCCTGCAGGGTGGGCCAGAGGCTGGCCCGGGTGCTCTGCAGGGCACCTTGCTCCGCCTCCACCTGGAGCCGGGCGGCCCGGGTGTAGGCGTTGCGCCGGGCCAGGGCCATACAGGAATCCAGGCTCAGGGGCAGGGGAGTCGCAGCCCCCAGGAACCAGGTACTAAGAAGCAGGGTCGGGACGCTCATCCCGCACCTCCTCTCGGAGCACACCGTAAAGAAAGATCTCGGCAAAGGCCCGGGCAAGTACGGAGGACTTGGCGTGGTACCGTAGCATTCCCCGCACCATCCACACGAAGGCCAGGGCCATGATCCGGGGGGGGATGTGCTCCCGGAACACCCCCTCCTTCACGCCCCGGTCCATGACGGAGGTTACTACCAGCTCAATGTGGTCCAGGATGGGCAGGATGCGTTGCCGGATGCGTTTCCGGACCTCCGGGGGCAGGGGCACATAGGAGTGGACGAACACGGAGTGGAAGTTGCGTTCCCGGCGGAAGTAGGTGGCGAGTTCGTGGGCGATGCGTTCCACGGCGGCCTGGGGTGTGTGGGCGGTGTCAATGGCTCGCTGGATGCGTCGTTCCAGGTTGCGAAGGCGATCCTCCAGGACAGCGACGAAGAGGTCGGCCTTGCTCTTGTAGTAGAGGTAGAGGGTGCCCTTGGTGACCCCCACCCTCTGGGCGATCTTGTCCATGGTGGTGTGGTGATAGCCATCGCGGGCGAAGGCGCGGTAGGCCGCCTCCAGGATCTGGCGGGCACGGTCTTGAGCGATGCTTCTGGGTTCCATGACTAACCGGTCAGTTAGTATAGACGCAGGAGCGGGGAGCGTCAAGAGGCGGGCCTACGGAAGGTCGGAATTGCCCTCAGACCGTGGAACCGGCGCAGGGAAGCGGCCACGCCCCTCCCCGGAGGCCGGGAAAACCGGCGGCGGGCGTCAAGGGACCGAAAGGTCGGGCCGGGGGCCGTTGACCAACGGCCCCCGGCCCGACCCCAGGGGAAAAAGGGCTCCCGCCCGTTACCTCAGCACCACCACCTTCTCCACATGGCGGAAGC
>CAZXAO010000144.1:0-5273 GCA_964638465.1 uncultured bacterium
CCCAACAACTCCTGGTGGAGGTGCATGTGGAGAGCCCGAGTTTTGCCGATGATTTTTCCGACTGCGACTTCTCCAACTGGCTGGTGGACACCGCGGGCGGCGGATGGGTAGAGACCACCGAGACCCATGTCTTCCCGCCCTGTGGACTGGAGATCTATGCCCTGGGAGAACGCCGTACGGGAGGGTCCTACGCCTGGGTGCGTTCCCCCTATTTCTCCCTGCCCGACACCACCCGGTACACCCTGGAACTCTATGTCCTGCCCGAGGGCGGGCACCGCTTTGTGCTCCTGGACAACCACCAGGTGTTCCTCTACCTCAAGGAGGCCTGGAAATCCCGATCGGGTTGGGGCGTGGATCTCTACGCCCTGTACCCGGACAGCAGCGAGGTGTGGGTGGCGTCCCTGAAGACCTACGAGTGGAACCACCTGGCCTGCCTGGTGGATCCAGAGGCCCGGACCTACGACCTCTATGTCAACGGCTATCGGATGGCCCAGATCCCGGTGATGGACAGCACGGCTTTTCCCTACCTGCGGATCGGGGACCTGGATACCAGCCCGGAAGACACCACCTACGGCGCAGCGGTGGTGGACGGCATCCGGGTACTGCCCTACCATCCCCCCACCTGCACGGTGGGTGACCTGGACAACGACGGCGACCTGACGTCCGGCGATCTGGAGATCCTGGCGAACTACCTGTTTGCGGCCGGCCCTGAACCTTCGGTTTGTGCGGATGTCAACGGCGACGGCACGGTGGATCCCGAGGACCTCGTGGCCCTGAGTGCCTGGATCTACGGACAGGGGAAGGATCAGGG
This sequence comes from uncultured bacterium, assembly GCA_964638465.1. Lineage (GTDB taxonomy): Bacteria > Hydrothermota > Hydrothermia > WGAB01 > WGAB01 > WGAB01. Next base: position 812 of record CAZXAO010000144.1, read on the forward strand.
GCCGGTTCAACGACTTCAGCGGCCGGTGCGAAGGGCGAAACCGCAATTCCGGCACCGGCGGTAAGGGGTGGGCGGCCGGCGGCGAACGCCGCCGCCGGCCGCCCACCCTTCACTCCTCCGCCAGCTGGAACCGGAAGGGCACCAACATCACCGCCTGATCCTGGCCCTGGAGGGGTTCAAATCGCCACGCCCGGGCCGCCTGTACCGCCGCAGAGTCCAGAATCCCGTAGCCCGAAGACCGGAGCACCCGGGCCTCCCGGACCGCCCCCCCGGAATCCACAGTGATCTGGACCACCACGGAACCCTGCCAGCCCCGCTCCCGGGCTTCGGCAGGGTACTCCGGCTGTACCTGATGCACCACCCGGGGGATGGCCGCTCCGGGCTTCTCCTGCAGGGTCAGGGTCGGAGGAGCCGCCAGGCGGTGAACCTCGCGGTACACCAGGCCCAGAAGGACCAGGTTGGCCACCAGCAGGGCGACTACCAGCCCCAGCCACCAGTCCCATCGTCTCATAACGCACCTCCCTGGAACCTCGGTTTCCGGGCTGCCGGGAAGATCCACTGATCAGGCCCCACGGGCACCCTGATCACCCGGGGCACCCAGGAACGGGGCAGATCGCCAACGGGCGCATGGGCCGGGTGGACCACCACCGGCCCCACGGTGGGCACCCAGGTGGTCACCACAGCCCACCGGACGGGGGCCCAGGCCGTCCGATGCAACACCCCGATGCTCCCCAGGACCACCAGCAGGGTGGCCACCAGGGTCAGTACCATCCGGCTCCAGCGGAACCGCACCACCCGCAGGCTCCGGTGCCACCGCTGGAACATCTCCCGCAGGGCCTGTTCCTCTTCAAAGAACGCCCGGCACCGGGAACAGTGGCCCAGGTGTTCCCTCACCCGACGGCGTTCCCCCGGGGCCAGGTGGGGCCACCCCAGGATCAGCTCCTGGATCTCCCGGCAGGGTCCGTTCACGGTTTCCTGGTGTCCAGACATCGTCGCAACGCCTCCCGGGCCCGGAACAGGTGGGTCTTCACCGTACCCTCCTGGATGCCCAGGATCTGGGCGATTTCCCGGATCCGGAGCCCTTCGGTGTAAAACAGGACCACCACGGCCCGTTGTTGACGGGACAGGCGCCGAAGACAGTCCTCCAGGCGGTCCACCCGGGGGTCGGGTGGGTTCATCACCACCACGAGATCGGGGTCCAGGGGCACTTCCCGGTGACTCCTGCGCCAGCGATCCACGGAGAGTCGGCTGAGCACGGCCGAAAGCCAGCCCCACACCGGGCGGTCGGGCTGAATCCGATGGCGATGCTGCCAGAGGCGCCAGAGGGTTTCCTGTACCAGATCCCGGGCGACCTCTGTTTCTCCGGTCAACCGATAGGCCAGATGCATAAGATCCTCCTGGTAACGCCGCACGAGCCAGGTAAAGGCCTCGTGGGAATCCTGAAGCAGAGCCCGGAGCGCCTGCGTTTCGTCCATGGGTGTCTTCATTTAACACTACGCCGAACCCGGCCCAAAGGTTGACACGCCCGGTCAGGGGTCCTGTGGGGGAGGTCCGTACAATTTGCAGCATGAAGAACCTGCTGCTGGCTTATCTGTTGTTGTTGATCCCGGCGGTGATCTCCTGGGTGGAGCACCTGCGCCAGGAACGGGCCATTCTGGTGAACGGACTCCGGGCCGCCATCCAGGTGATGCTGATGGGATCCGTGTTCCTGTACTTCTTTCGGCTCCCCATGGCGGCCAACCTGGCCCTGGTGGCCTTCCTGCTCCTCTCGGGGAGCTGGATCGCCTACGAACGCGGCAAGGGGATCCCGCTGGTGCTGCCCGCTTCGGTGCTCCTCCTCCTGGTGGCCTACCTGCCCTCGGCCCTGCTCCTCTTTTCCTCGGGGGTGCTGAAGTGGCTCCCCCATGTCCTGGTGCCGGTCTCCGGCATGGTCATCGGCAACGGGACCAAGGCCCTCTCGCTGACCTACGACCGCAGCAAACGGATGCTCTCCGAGTACCAGGAGATCGTGGAGGCCGCCTTCCTGGACGGGGCCGACTACCTGGAAGCCGCCCGATTCCTGATCCGGGAGGCCGTGCATGTGGCCCTCATCCCCCAGATTGACGGCCTCAAGATCCTGGGACTCGTGCACATCCCCGGCACCATGACCGGGATGCTCATGGGCGGGATGCCGCCCCTGGAGGCGGCTGCGTACCAGGTGGTCATCGCCTACGCCATCGCGGCCACCTACATCCTGGCTGCCTTTCTGGGGGCCTTCTTTGCCTTCGTGGTCCTGCTCCGGGCCCGGTACGGGCGTCTGTTCCGCTTTCGGGAACCCGTGCCGCTGCGTTCGTAGCCCTTTGGACCGTGTTGCACTCTCAGGGGGCGTCCCGTAGATTTCAACCTAAACGGAGGTGCGAGAATGAAGGTCAATCCCACGGTTTTCCGTATGTACGATATCCGGGGCATTGCAGATCAGGACATCACCGAGGACTTTGCGTATCACCTGGGCCGGGCCTTCGGCTCCTGGGTGGTGGACCGGGGAGGCGACCGGGTGGTGGTGGGGCAGGATGTGCGACCCCATTCCACCAAATACCGGGAAGCGTTGATCCGGGGTCTGGTGGAGACCGGTCTCCAGGTGCTGGATCTGGGCACCGTGCCCACGCCCCTCATGTACTTTGCCCTGCATCAGTTGCCGGACCTCCACGGCGGCATCCAGGTGACCGCCTCCCATAACCCCCGGGAGTACAACGGCTTCAAGATGAACATCGGACAGGACACGGTGTACGGTGACATGATCCAGGCCCTGAAGGCCCGGATGGAACGGGAAGACTACGCCCGGGCTCCCCGGGCCGGTCAGCGGACCCCGGTGGACATCGTGACCCCCTATCTGGACTGGGTTCACGAGCACCTGGACGCCTCCCTGGAGGCCACCGTGGGGGTGGACACGGGCAACGGCACCGCTGGTCCCATCATGGAGCCCCTGTTCCAGCGGTTCGGAGTGGCCTACCGGGGCCTCTACCTGGAGCCCGACGGCACCTTTCCCCACCACCTCCCCGATCCGACCGTGGTCAAGTACATGCAGGATCTCATCCGGCTGGTCACCAGCCAGGGCCTGGCCCTGGGCCTGGGACTGGACGGCGACGCCGACCGGCTGGGCGTGGTCACCCACGACGGTGAACTCCTGTTTGGCGATAAGATCCTGGGCATCTTTGCCCGCGATGTGCTGGAACGCAACCCCGGCGCCACCATCATCTTTGATGTCAAGTGCTCCCAGGGGCTCATTGAGTACATCCAGCGCCTCGGGGGCAAACCGCTGATGTGGAAAACCGGCCACTCGCTTCTCAAGGTCAAACTCAAGGAGACCGGTGCCCCCCTGGCCGGCGAGATGTCGGGCCACATCTTCTTCAAAGACCGGTTCTTCGGTTACGACGACGCCATTTATGCTGCCTTCCGGCTGCTGGAGATCCTCAAGAAAACCGGAAAAAGCCTGCGGGAACTGGCCGACGAAATTCCCACCTACTTTTCCACCCCCGAGATCCGGGTGGGATGCCCGGACGACCGGAAGTTCACCGTGGTGCAACAGGTGGTGCGGGACTTCAAGGAGCAGGGCTTTCCGGTGATTGACATTGACGGGGCCCGGGTGCAGTTCCCGGACGGCTTTGGCCTGATCCGGGCCTCCAATACCCAGCCCGTGCTGGTGGTCCGGTGCGAGGGCAAAACCGAGGCGGCCCGGGACCGCATCTGCGACACCCTCAAGGCCGAACTCCGGAAGTTCCCCGAGGTGGACCTGTCGGCCCTGCCGTAGGGCCGGCGGGGAAGGTTTCAAAGAAGGGCGGGGCCGCACCCGTACGGGTGCGGCCCCGCCCGTGTCCAGAGGGAATCGTTGCGCCTTACGGCCGAATAATGGGACTGCCCTCCTCCTCCAGACTGGCCATCAGGTGCTCCAGGAACACATGCTCCGGCACGGCGCCCTCAATGCCATGGCCTCCGTTGATCATGGTCTTGGGAACCCCATACACGGCGTACTTGTTGGCCAGATCCGGGAATTCCGTGGCTTCCACCATGTCGGCCCGGATCATGTCGCTCACGATGGCAAACTTGTGGGCCAGCATGACCATCCGCGGACAGTACGGACAGGTGGGCGTGACCATCACCTCAATGTGCACCGGCCGGCTGATGGTCTTGAGCTTTTCCACAGTGTCGGGCTCCAGTTCCGCCTGGCCCTTGGAGACATGCACGATGGCCTCCACCAGGCTCATGAACTCGTAGCCCGAGGGGATGCCAAAGAATCGCACGCCGTAGTCCTTCTCGTCCGTGATGATGGCCGCTCCGGGCACCTTGTCAATGCCAAACTGATGGGCCAGATCCTTTTCCTCAGCAAAGTTGTGCACTTCCAGGTGGATCTCCGGGTGCAAACTGGCCACCTCTTCGTAAATCATTTTCGTGTCTTCACAAAACTGACAGTTCAACGCCTGGGTGA
>CAZXAO010000145.1:0-5258 GCA_964638465.1 uncultured bacterium
GTCGTCGTAGTACCGTTTCCATTCCGCCCTGCGGAATTGGGGCGGTTCAACTTGTAACACCAATGACAGGTTCGTTGGGATTTTTTAGTTTCCATTCCGCCCTGCGGAATTGGGGCGGTTCAACCGATCAGGAGCCTCCTTGTTGGCGTCAAAATCGACCTGGTTTCCATTCCGCCCTGCGGAATTGGGGCGGTTCAACCCAAAGGGACCCAACGAGCCAGAAGAGAAATCCGAGTTTCCATTCCGCCCTGCGGAATTGGGGCGGTTCAACTCTACAGCCTAAACCTGTTCTCTGTCAAGGCCTCTGGGCCCGGTTTGCGGGAACCTGCTCTTCAGCCTCCTGGAGTGATGCATCTCCCACCCCCGGGAATCTGGTTGTTGCCTCTGCCGCAGGGGGTTCATTCCTTCGCCAACCCCCCGGGGTTTTCGGGCTCCGGGAGGTTCCCGCCGGGAGGAATCCGGTCCCTTCCTTATTTATAAAAGGGCTTACACCACCCAGGTTTCTTCCTCGGGATCCACGGGCAGGGGAACACCGAGCCGCAGGATTTTCCTCCTGCAGGGTTCCAGCAGGGGGTAGATAGCCACCCGGTCCTCCTCGTCGTCGATCACTGCTTGAAGGGCCGCCAGCATCTGCAGGAAATCGGCCCGGGTGAGATAGGCTTCAAAGACGCTGAACTGCACCCGGTGTCCGTAGGCCAGGAGCACCCGGGCCAGTTGCAGCCTTCTCCGATCGTCCCGCACATCATAGGCGATGACATAGTAGGTTTTCATGGTTCACCTCGGTTGAAAGGGGGGATACGCCTCCAGTTCACCCAGCAGGACTTTTCCGAGTAAACGGATCTGGAGTTCAACCTGGCGAAAGTACGGGAGTTTGATGGCCAGGCGGGGGTGCATCAACTCCTCTCGCTTCTTTTTTTCGTAGGCTTCAAAGAAGGCTTTGCGGGCTGATTCTTTCAGGTACACACCTCCAAACTCGCGCACGAAGTGGTGTTCTTTGAGCTGGCCCCGGCGCCAGAGACTCAGCACCAGGGCGTCCGCCAGCAGGGGACGGAACTCCTCCATCAGGTCCAGGGCCAGGGCCGGCCGTCCGGCATAGGGCTCATGAAGATACCCGAGATAGGGGTCCAGGCCCACGGTATGGGTCAGGTGCAACACATCCTTGAGCAAGAGGGTATAGGCCAGGGAAAGGGTGGCGTTGACCGGGTCGCGGGGTGGGCGGCGGATCCGTCGTTCAAAGGGCACCGGGAACAGGTGGGCCAGGGCCTGGAAGTATACGCGGGTGGCCATCCCCTCAATTCCCCGGAGTTCGTCCAGGCTTCCGCAGGTCAGGGCCTGATGACGATACTGGCGCAGGGCGTCCTGGAGTGCGGATTCCCGCTTTCCGTGGCGCCGGAGGATCAGGCGCTGGTTCTTGATCTTGCCCGCTACGAACTGACGGGCCAGGTCCAGTCGCCTCTGAGGATCCAGAAAGGTTTTGAACTGGGCGATCCTCAGGGGGATATTTCGGTTGATCTCGGGCAGGGTAATGCCGCTGAACCGTCCCCGGCCCGTCAGATAGATCACAGGAACCCCACGGGCCAGGAGCACCCGGAGAAGTTGAGTGGAGATCTGCACATTGCCCACCAGGACCACCTGCTGGATCTGAGTTAAGGGCAACTGGAGGTCAAACATCTCACCGGGTTTTCGGATCCGGAGGGTATCCCCACGCTTGGACAAACTGGTGCCCGGTGTATCCACATAGAGCACCCGGTGGAGGACCTGGAGGGACCGGGGTGGGGACTGGATTTTTGCGGTCGCCGGGTCCTCCTGGAGTCGCTCGCGGGTGGCGAAGGGCAAACACACCTCATAGAGGGCACACCGGGCGCACTCTTCCCGGAGTTCGGGCTCGGGTACCCATTCGCCTTCCAGGATTCTTCGGGCGTCCTCCAGAAGATCCAAGGCCCGCTGACGCAGCACCTCGGAGAGAACCACCTGCCTTCGTTTCCGCGAGGCCGTGTAGTACACGAACCCGAAGGGCACGGGCTTCTGGAGGTGCTCTTCCAGGAGCATACCCTGGAGGCACACCTGGACATCATGGGCGGGATGGCTCTCGGTGTATCGGCCGGTTTTGAATTCCACAGGAACGGGTTGATCTCCCAGGATTACCAGATCCACGACCCCGATGAGGTTCAGGGTCTCAGATCCCAGAAGCACGGAATAGACCCGTTGGGTGCCGTCGGGCAGGGTGCGGCGAGGGGCATGCTGACGGAGGGTTTCCTCCAGATGTCCCTTGACCATGAACCAGTTTCGCCGTTCTTCACCCTGTATGAGCCGGAGGTAGGCGTTGCGCGGACAGTAGGCCACTTCGGCCACCAGGGACACGGGGAGATAGACCCTCTCTTGACCACCCTCCTGCGTCATGATCGGACTCTATGGGGTGAGCCAGGTTCTTACGCGACCCAGCCCCCGGGCGGTTTGATAACCTACGCCGGCGAAGGGGGCAAAGGCGGTCAGGATCTGAAGCACCGGGTTTGCCTGGAGATCCTCCGGGATTCGGTAGTGGACCTCTCCTACAAAGCCCACCACCAGGTACCGATAGAAGTGAACGGCCCGGGTTTCCAGGTGGTAGCGTTCCACGCGGATCCTGGAGAACTCTGGGGGATCCCCCAGAGCTACGGGGGCATACCGGTGCCAGCGGGTCCAGAGGGAACGGAACACCCGATCGGGGTCGGGGAACACCCAGTTCAGGTCGTGGAAACGGAAGGAGGTGGGGGTAAGAAAGCGGAAGCGGAGCCGTTGGACGGAGGGGTGGGCCGGGGTCTGGAGTTCAGCGTAGGTCTTCAATCGGAGATCGGCAGGCTGGATTCGTTGGATCGGGGCCTGGCCCAATCGCCAGGGGTCCCGGGGACCGGCCAGCAGGGTCTCCAGGAAAAGGGGGGCCAGTTCGTCATCCAGCAGGCTCAGCACGAACCGGTAGGGTTGATTCGGCTGGAGAAGGATCTGGCGTCCCTGACGCTCCACCGTTCCCAGGACATCGCTCAGGGCAAAGGGCGGCGGTGCAGGATCCTGGTGCACCTGATGGGCACGGATGCGATCCCGACGGGAGAGGATGCTCAGGACCAGGCCATACAGGGCTTCCCCGCCCCGGCCGAGCAGGGCCACAGGCTCGGCCACCTCCAGCTCCAGGGTGATCTGCAGGGGCACTGGACACCTCCAGGGATCTTGACAACCCTTCCCTCAGGGTTTATTATAAAGACATGCAGTTTCTTTTCCTTTTGTCCTCTCTGCTCAAGAAACCCGTCTCCTCCTGCGGGGTGACGGGGCGGAACCCGTCTATTTGACCTCGCACGGTCATCCCCTGATTCCCGGAGATCTATAGCATGCCGCGCCCTGGAGGGGCGTGAGCTCCGGCATTCCCGTGGAGTCTGAAGATCCTCCTGCGGAACCGGATCCCCCAAAGTTAACCCTTTGATGGATACACCACAAAGGAGGTGATATACCATGGCCGCACGTTCTTCACGGCGTGCGCCGCGCGCGGGCGGCTCGCCCTGGGCCGAGCTCCTGGCCCGGGCCTTGATGGCGGCCCTGGAGGCGTGGCTGGACCATCGTCGTCAGCAGCGCCGTTCCGAGCGTGATTCACGGGAGCGGCGTTAGCCAGTGAGCGTGAGAAGAGAGGGTTTTCCGATAGTACGACCTTAGTTTTTGGGTAACCATTTAAAAACAAGGAGGTAAAAGATGTTGGCAGTGTTGCTGGAGCTGCTTGGGGCCCTCCTCCTGTTGTTGCTGGAGCAGCTCCCCTGGCTGCTCCTCTCCCTCCTGCTCTCCTCGTTCTTCGAGGAGTTCTCCTCGTTCTTCGAGGAGTAGGTCCGGAAGATGGCTGCGGCCCCTGCGTACGCGGGGGCCGCAGCTTTTTAACCCTATACGGGAACCCATAAGCCATCTCCGCCCCGGATCCTGAACCGGCGACCCTGGGGCACACGAGCACCGGGCCCATAGGCCACAGCAGACATCTCCAGGGAAAACCCCTTCTCCCCGAACCGGTAGGCGGTAAGGGGTTCCACCTGGGCCGCCAGGGGACAGGAACCGGGGAGGGCATGGGCCAGGGTCCAGGCCTCCCCGGTGCGGCTTTCCACCACCACCTCGTCCTTCTCCACCCTCCACACCCAGTCCTTGGAAAGAAACAGGCATTCCCCCTCCGCTGTGCCCTCCCGGGGCTCCCTCTGGACAAGCCGAACCTTTCCCCACCCATAGGTTCGCTCACCACCCAGCTGAAGCCCCCGGAGGTGCGCCAGGAGGTTCCAGAGGTCTTCCGGCGTCTTCAGCTTATAGGAATCTGCCTTCGGTGGGATGTTTTTTACTGCCGAACGGATCCAGAGGTCACCCAGGAGGTACACCGGGGAGGGGTCTTCCTGGCGATCCGGGTTCTGGGAAGGGACAGGGAAAACCTGCCGGGTCCAGGGGCTGATATACTCCACCTGATGCAGGCTCCCTTCTTCGGCCGTATCTCCCTCTGGTGCCACGGCGGTGGATGCATAGGCGTCCAGGAACCGGTAATCAAAGCGTTCGGGGTTTTCCCAGGGAAAAGAAACCGCATCTTTGGATGCGGCGGGCCACAGATAGGTAACCCGGAAATTTTCTTGAACAAAGGATTCCATCTGGCGGTACTGGCACGCATTCCAGGGCGGTGGCCACACAGCACGGGTCAGGGCAGCCACCCAGGCACCAAACAGGGTTCGGGCAGGGACATACCTCCGGGTTTGCATCAGGTTCCCTGCCTTGCGCCAGCCGATGTGCAGGGGGCTTTCCAGCCGAAAGACCAGGCGGTAGTGCTTCCAGGGCATGTTCGGTCTCCTGATTCAGAAAAGTTTTCGGGCCAGGGAACACCTGCCCCCGGGGATTTTAGTCATTGGCTTCCTTCCCCAGCGCCTTGGCATGATAGCGGGCATAGGTCAGGATCTGTTCGTACAGATCGCGGACGAGGAGGAGGGTGTCGAGGTTTGCAGTAAGCTCGCGAATTCCTTGCAGGATAATCTCTCGTGCTGGCTGAAGGTGCTCAAATTGAATTTCCTCATCATTCTTCAAGCCCCAGAAGGATCGATTCGCCTGGATAAGGTCTCGGCAACGCTGCTCTGCTTGACGCCGTTTATCTTCATCATGGATTCTCAACACGGTCTGTGGATCACAAAACAAGATTTCTGTGTTTTCTTTTATGAGATGAATTTGTGCGTTTCCCGGCAAAGGTATGGGAACTTCCTCATCTCGAAGGGCATTCCAAAGGT
>CAZXAO010000146.1:0-5247 GCA_964638465.1 uncultured bacterium
TGGCACCGCCCACACCCTTATAGGCGTCCAGGAGCTCGTTGGCCAGCCGCTCGTAAGCCCGGCGCTCCGAACGCGACCGCATGGCCCGGATGATCCACTTAATGGCCAGGGAAAGCTGCCGTTTCGGCCGGACCTCCACAGGGACCTGGTAGGTGGCCCCACCCACCCGACGAGGCCGCACCTCCATCTCCGGCTTCACATTCTCAATGGCCTTCTCAAAGACCTCCAGGCCCGAAAGCCCGGTGGTCTTCTCAATGTGGTCCAGCGCCTGGTAAAAGATCTTCTGCGCCAGGCTCTTTTTGCCGTCCCACATCAGGTTGTTGATGAACTTGGCCACAAGAACCGAGCCGTACTTGGGATCCGGTTCAATCTTTCGTTCCGGTGCGCGTCTTCTTCTCATGGCTCCCTCTTACTCCTTCGGACGCTTGGTCCCATAGAGGGACCGGGAATTCCGGCGACCCTCCACCCCCGCAGCGTCGTACTTGCCGCGGATGATGTGGTACTTCACGCCCGGCAGGTCCTTCACACGGCCGCCGCGCACGAGCACCACCGAGTGCTCCTGCAGGTTGTGCCCCTCGCCGGGAATGTACGCCACCACCTCACGCCCGTTGGACAGCCGCACCTTGGCCACCTTCCGCATGGCCGAGTTCGGCTTCTTGGGCGTGGTGGTGTACACGCGAATGCACACCCCGCGCTTCTGGGGGTTCCCTTCCAGCGCCGGCGACTTGGACTTCTTTGGCTTCGGCTTCCTGCCGTATCGAACCAGCTGATTAATCGTTGGCATCGTTCCTCCCTCTCACCACAAGGGCCATTTATCTTAACGACCTCCCCCGGGGGTGTCAACCGAAAACGCCGCCGTTCCCCCCTTCCCTCCGCGGCTCCTCGCTACCCCTCGGGAGAGGAGACCGCCTTTTTCTCCTCCTCCACCTTCAGACGAATCCGCCGGTACTTCTTGACACCGGTTCCGCTGGGCACCAGGGACCCGATGATCACATTCTCCTTCAGCCCCTGGAGTTCGTCCACCTTGCCCTCAATGGCCGCATTGGCCAGAATCTTGGTGGTCTCCTGGAAGGAGGCCGCCGCAATGAAACTCTCGGTTTCCAGCGACGCCCGGGAGATCCCTACCAGGATGGGCTTGTACTTCGCCGGCCGCCCACCCCGGGCCACCGTCTCCTTGTTCACCCGCTCCACCTTGTACTGGTCCACGATGTCGCCCTGCACGAACTTGGTGTCCCCCGAGTCCGTGATCTGCACCTTCCGCATCATCTGTCGCACGATGATCTCAATGTGCTTGTCGTCAATCTTCACGCCGGAGAGCCGGTACACCTCCTGAATCTGGTCCAGCAGGAACTCCTGGACATCGTCCTTCCCCTTGATCCGCAGGATGTCATGGGGGTCAATGGGCCCGGTGGTAAAGGGTTCGCCAGCCTCAATCCAGTCGCCGTTGGTCACCAGGAGATAGCGGCCATAGGGGATCTTGTACTCCCGGGTCTCGCCCACGGGAGATTCCACCACCACCTTGAAGAACCCCTTTTCCGGCGGCAGCACCCGCACCTTGCCGGAGATCTCGGACACGATGGCCTTGTTGGCCGGGGTTCGGGCCTCAAAGAGCTGTTCCACCCGGGGCAGACCACCGGTAATATCCCGGGTCTTGCCCACCTCCCGGGGCACCCGGGCGATGAGGTCCCCAGGCTTCACCTGATCCCCTTCCTTGACCACCAGGCGGGCATCCTGCACCAGGTAGATGGTGTCCACCACCTCGTCGGTCTCCGGGTCCAGGACGAGCACCTTGGGATAGAACCGCTTGTGACGGTCCATCTCCACCACGCGCTCAATCTTGCCCTCCTCAATGGTCTCGCGAAGGGTGATGCCCTCCACCAGGCCATCAAACCGCACCTGGCCCGCCACCCGGGCGATGATGGGCAGGGAGTAGGGCTCCCACTCGGCGAGGACCTGGCCCTGCTTGACCCGCTGGCCGTCCTTCACCCGGACCACAGCCCCGAAGGGGATGTTGAACTCGCGGGCCAGGTTCTTCTTCCTGTTGACCACCCGGACCTTACCGCGCTTGGTGACGGCCAGGCGCTGGACCTCCCGGCCCTCCTTCTTCTCAATCACCTGGAGGTTCACATACTCCACAACGCCGTCAAAGGGTGCCTCGTGGGTGGCCTCCTCGGCGATTCGTTCAGCCGCACCTCCGGTATGGAAGGTCCGCAGGGTCAACTGGGTCCCGGGCTCACCGATGGACTGGGCGGCCACCACGCCCACGGCCTCGCCCAGTTCCACCAGTCGTCCGGTGGCCAGGTTCCGGCCGTAGCACTTGGCACACACGCCCTGAGGCGCCTGGCACCGCAGCACCGACCGCACGGCCACCTTTTCAATGCCCGCCCGTTCAATCTGCTCGGCCACCTCCTCGTCAATGATCTCGCCCTCGTCCACCAGGAGTTCACCGGTCTCCGGGTGGTACACGGGTTCCAGGGCCACCCGTCCCTGGATCCGCTCGGCCAGAGACTCAATGACCGTTTCCCCCTCTTTCAGGGCGGTGATCTCCCGGCCCAGGATGGTGCCGCAGTCCTCCATGGTCACCACCACCTCCTGGGCCACATCCACCAGCCTACGGGTCAGGTGGCCGGCGTCGGCAGTCTTCAGCGCGGTATCCGACAGCCCCTTCCGGGCCCCGTGGGTGGAAATGAAGTACTCCAGCACCGACAGACCCTCCTTGAAGTTGGAGATCACCGGCGTCTCAATGAACTCGCCGATGATGTCCTTGGACTTGGAGGGTCGGGCCATGAGCCCCCGCATCCCGGCCAGCTGTCGCACCTGGTCCACATTCCCTCGCGCCCCGGAGGTGACCATCATGTAGATGGGGTTGAAGCCTCCTCGGTCCTGGGCCAGGAGCTGCATCATGCGCTCCTTCACCTCCTCCGTGGCCCGGGTCCAGATGTCCAGGATCTTCTGGTACCGCTCAATGCGGGAGATCAGGCCCCGCTGGAAGGCGCGTTCCACCTTTTCCCGTTCCTTGAGGGCCCGTTCAATGATCTGCTTCTTCTCCTCCGGCACCAGCATATCGTCAATGCCGAAGGTCAGGCCGGAGTAGGTGGCCATGGCGAAGCCCAGATCCTTCATGTGATCCAGGAATCGGGCGGTGGGGCCACTGCCCAGTTCCTTGTGGATCCGGTACACCAGCCGGGCAATGGCCTTCTTGTCCATCTCCTGGTTGATGAACCCGATCTCCGGGGGCACGATGTCGTTGAAGATGAGCCGGCCTACCGTGGTCTTCACCCACTCCCCCCGGAGGGGCACCTCAATCTCTGCCCGCAGGTCCACATAGCCGTTCTCGTAGGCCAGGCGGGCCTCCTCAGGCGACGAGAAGCGGCGTCCCTCGCCCTTCGCCCCGGGCAGCACCTTGGTGATAAAGTTGATGCCGATGACCATGTCCTGGGAGGCCGAGGCCAGCGGTTTCCCGTGGGCGGGCGACAGGATGTTCCGGGGCGAGAGCATGAGCATGCCGGCCTCCAGCTGGGCCTCGGGCGACAGGGGCACGAACACCGCCATCTGGTCGCCGTCAAAGTCGGCGTTGAAGGCGGTGCACACCAGGGGATGCAGTTTGATGGCCTTGCCCTCAATGAGCACCGGCTCAAAGGCCTGGATGGAGGGGCGGTGCAGTGTCGGGGCCCGGTTCAGGAGCACCGGATGGTCCCGCACCACATCCTCCAGGAGTTTCCACATGGCCGGGTGCCGCTGCTGCACCATCTTCCGGGCCGACCGCAGGGTTTCGGCCAGGCCGGAATCCCGTACCTTTTGCTCCACCATGGGCAGGAACAGCTCTACGGCCATCTCCTTGGGCAACCCCACCTGGTGGAGCTTCAACTCGGGTCCCACCACGATGACCGAACGGCCGGAGTAGTCCACCCGCTTGCCCAGCAGGTTCCGCCGCAGGAGCCCCTTCTTGCCCCGCAGCACATCCGAAAGCGACTTCAGTTTGCGGCCCCCGCGACCGGTGATGGGCCGGTTCCGCCGGGAGTTGTCCAGCAACGCGTCCACGGCCTCCTGAAGCATCCGCTTCTCGTTCCGCAGGATGATCTCCGGCGCATTCAGATCCATCATGTTCTTGAGGCGGTTGTTGCGGGTGATCACCCGGCGATACAGGTCGTTGAGGTCCGAGGTGGCAAACCGCCCTCCGTCCAGGGGCACCAGGGGCCGCAGATCCGGGGGGATTACGGGCAACACCGTCAGGATCATCCACTCCGGCCGGTTCCCGGAGATCAGGAAGGCCTCCACCACCCGGAGTTTCTTGAGGAGCTTGGTCCGTTTCAGGGGCGACTTCTCGTACTCAATCCGGGTCCGGAGGTCTGCCGAGAGCTCCTCCAATTTGAGGCTGGCCAGGATCTTGCGGATGGACTCCGCCCCCATGCCGGCCTCAAAGGCGTCTCCGTACTCCTCCCGGTACTCCTGGTACTCCCGCTCGGTGAGCACCTGACCCTGGTACAGGTCCGTGTCCCCGGGATCCGTAACGATGTAGGAGTCGTAGTACAGGATGGACTCCAGTTCGCGGACCGACAGGTCCAAAAGGAGCCCCATGATGGACGGAGGCACCTTGTAGTACCAGATGTGGGCCACCGGTACCGCCAGGGTGATGTGGCCCATCCGCTCCCGCCGAACAGAGGAACTGGTGACCTCCACCCCGCATTTATCACAAACGATCCCCTTGTGGCGGATGCCCTTGTACCGGCCACAGGAACACTCGTAGTCCTTGACCGGACCAAAGATCCGCTCACAAAAGAGGCCGTCCCGCTCCGGCTTCTGGGTCCGGTAATTGATGGTTTCGGCCTTGGTCACCTCTCCGTGGGACCACTCCAGGATGGTCTCCGGAGAGGCCAACCGAATCCTCAGGGCCTTCAGATCCTTGGGGTTAATATCCACTTTCCTTCACCCCTGTTTGCTCGGTTTTCTCGGACACGGGGGCCTTTTTCTCCCCCTTGTCCGTGATGATCTCAATATCCAGGCCCAATCCACGCAGCGTATGGAGCAACACGCTGAAGGACGCAGGCAGACCCGGCTCCGGTGGCTCCTCTCCGTTCCGGAGGGCCTTGTACAGCCGGTTCCGCCCCTGAATGTCGTCGGACTTCACGGTGAGCATCTCCTGCAGGGTATAGGCGGCACCGTGGGCCTCCAGAGCCCAGACCTCCATCTCGCCGAACCGCTGGCCACCGAAGTGGCTCTTGCCTCCCACGGGCTGCTGCGTGATCA
>CAZXAO010000147.1:0-5184 GCA_964638465.1 uncultured bacterium
TGCGGATCCCGGCCACCACGTCCTCTCCCTGGGCGTTCACCAGGTACTCGCCGTACACCCTCTTCTCGCCCGTGGACGGATTCCGGGTAAAGGCCACACCGGTGGCCGAGTCGTTGCCCATGTTGCCAAAGACCATGGTCTGGACATTGACAGCCGTACCCCACTCGTCCGGGATCCGATGGATCTTGCGGTACTCAATGGCCCGGGGGTTGTTCCAGGACTTGAAAACGGCTTCAATGGCCATCCAGAGCTGCTTCTTGGGATCCTGGGGGAACGCCTGACCCGTGAGCTCCTGGATCCGCCGCTTGTACTCTGCGACCAGTTCCTTGAGGGCTTCGGCCGGCAGCTCGTAGTCCAAGGTCACACCGTACTGCTTTTTCTTCCGTTCCAGCAGTTTCTCAAACTCGTCGTGGGGTACCCCCATGACCACGGAACCGAACATCTGGATGAACCGGCGATAGGAATCGTAGGCGAAACGTTCGTCGTTGGTGAGCCGGGCGAGGCCCTGCACGGTTTCATCGTTGAGCCCCAGGTTCAACACCGTGTCCATCATACCAGGCATGGACACGCGGGCCCCGGACCGCACGGAAACCAGAAGCGGTCTCTCCGGATCCCCGAACCGTTTGCCGGTGAGTTCCTCCAGCCGACGCAGGGCCTCTTCCACCTGCTGGGGCAACGCTTCGGGTACCCGTCCGTGCTGGAAGTAGTACACACAGGCCTCGGTGGAGATGGTGAAGCCCGGAGGTACGGGAATCCCCAGATTGGTCATCTCGTGGAGATTCGCCCCCTTGCCGCCCAGGAGATCCTTCATCTGGGCGTTGCCTTCTGCTTTGCCACCGCCGAAGAAGTACACGAACTTCTTGCTGCTCATCGTGCTTTGACCTCCTCTATTTCACGACCGCCAGTTTGAAGGTCCGAACAGTCCCCTCTCCCGTCTGCACGACCCCCACATAAAGGCCCGGTGCCAGGGCCGCACTGCCCTCTACCTGCAATACACCGGGCAGGGTTTCTTCGGCCGTGAGTCCTGAAACCCGCTGGCCGGTCAGCCCATAAAGGCCCCACCAGCGGAGGGGGGAAGGGCCCAAGACCCGGAAGAGGTTCTGTCCGCGTTCCAGGGGATTAGGATACACCCGGAGCCCACCGGATGTCGGAGGACCTCCGGCCGTCCCCAGGTGGACCCGGGCCACCCCCTTATTGGTGGCCACGTACACATGGCCCGACGAGTCCAGGGCCAGGGCATGGCGGGGGGCAAACAGGTAGAGGTTGTCCAGGGGATCGGGCCGTGGCACATCGGGCAGGCCCGTTTCGGTCGTGAGGTCCACCACGGGCTGCGGTGGCCAGTCGGTGGTGTACACGGCCAGCCGCGACTCGGTAAGCACCAGCACATACCCTCCAGCAAAGGCCAGATCGTACACAGGCTCCTGGGGCAGCGCCGCCATGGACTGCACCGCCTGGCCCTCCACCACATACACACCGTTCAGGGTGCCCAGCCAGATCCGCCCGGCAGCATCCTCGGTGATGGCGGTCACGGTAGCAGGTACCTGGCCCTCATCGGCAAACAGAAAGTGGTCCAGGTGGTCCAGAGACTCGTACACGGTGAACCCCAGCACCCGTCCCACCCAGAACCGGCCCCGGGAGTCCACCCAGAGGCTATAGGGAAAGGCATCGCCTCCACCGCCCACATTACCCAGGTACTCCAGGCTGTTCTGGGCCAGATCGTAGTGGTGAAGATCACCGTTGTAGGAGGCGATCACTCCTCTTTGGTCCCCCAGGGGAAGGAGAGCGGTAACCACGGGATCAGGGGGTTCCAGGTGCTGGATCAGGTTTCCCAGGGAATCCAGCACATAGAGTCCCCCCTGGGAGGACCACGAGCTCACGAGGGCCCCTGCAGGCAGGGCCACGAGCTGGCGGGGCGTGGGGATCCAGCGGCGGGTTCCGGTGAGCCAGGTTCCCGCCCGGAACCGGCTCACGGGATACAGGTACGGCCGGTCGGGTTGTGACCCGACCACCCACAGGGTCCCATCCCGCCAGTCCAGGGAAACGATCCGGTTGACAGAGGGCCCCTCCAGGTCCTGGTGTATCCACTGGCCTGCCTGTTCCATCACCAGGCCGTGGCCGATGTTATAGCGTTCCCAGTCGGGATCCGGCCGATCGCCATAGCCCAGGCCATAGACCACGCGGCCGTCCAGGGCCACCACATCTCGCACATCCGACCCTGCCCCTTCGGGCAGAAACAGATCCTCTTGCGTACCGTCGGGCAGGATCCGCAGGAGCCACGAAACCAGGCTGTCCTTGGGATCCGCGTACAGGGTGTCGCCGGTAAAGGCCACCATGCCGATCCAGGTCTCCGGAGGGTAATGTTCCCCCTGGTACCAGAGTCCCTGGTCCGTGCCCACGGCCAGGCGTCCCTGGTGCCAGGCCAGCGCGGTGATGGTGGTATCGGGAAACCGCCGGTTCCAGGGACCATATTGCAGGTCCTGCCAGGCAGCGGTGTAAAGGCCGTGGTCCGTACCCACATAGAGGGTTTCGGGGCTGGCGGCGACGCTCAGAAACCGGTGCACACCGGTAAAGGGCGGCACATCGGCAAACCGGTAGAACACCAGGGGATCGTCCTGGGGTCGGGCGGTGTGGTGCGTGTGGAACACGGCCACCAGGGTATCCGTGAGTTCCACCAGGAAGGAGTCCTGCAGGGCGATGCGGCGCACCCGATTCAAGGCGGGAAACACCTGGGGGTTTTCCTGATATGACCAAAAGGTGTAGCCCAATCCCGTGGGGATCCCCACGGCTACGCCGTGTTTCCAGAGGGCGAGCCACAGGGTATCCCCGATGCCCTGGAGGTCCACCACCACGGGGTACGGGAGCGAGGGGTCAAGCCCGGAGGGGATCCGGTCCACCTCCTGAAGGGTCTCGGGATCCAGAAAGAGGAGCCCGGCGGAGGTGGCCAGTACCAGGTGTTCCGGGCTTCGGTAAAAACGGGAAACCAGATCCGGGTTCAGCCAGACCTGATCCACATAGGGCAGGGCCGCGGGAGGAGAGAGGGTGGTCAGGGCCAGGGTAAGCAGCAGGGGATGCATGTTTTCACATCAAAGGCCGGCCGGGGGGCCGCAGGCCCCCCGGCCGGCCAGGTGCTCCTGTACCTCGTTACTCTTCCCAGGTGTCAATCTGCGCACGCTGCAGGGTGCCCGAGAAGTCAATGTACACCGTTTTCCACTCGGTAAAGATCTCGTACACGGTCCAGCCGCCTTCCCGGTGTCCGTTGCCGGTCTTCTTGATGCCACCGAAGGGCAGATGGGTTTCCGCACCGATGGTAGGAGCATTGATGTAGGTGATGCCCGCCTCCAGTTCCTCAATGGCCTTCATGGCCTCCAGCAGGTTCCGCGTGTAGATGGAGGACGAAAGGCCGTACTGCACACCGTTGGCGACCTCAAAGGCCTCCTCCAGGCTCCGGACCTTGAACACCGAGAGCACGGGCCCGAAGATCTCCTCCTGGGCAATGGTCATGTGCGGCTCCACATCCACGAAAATGGTGGGGGCGTAGAACCAGCCCCTGTCGTAGGGTTCACCGGTGAGCGGGTGCCCACCGTAGATGAGTCGGGCTCCCTCTTTTTTGCCGATCTCCACATACCGATGGATGGTGTTCCGCTGCTTCTCGTTGATCACCGGTCCCATGTCCGTGGACTCGTCCAGGGGATCACCGATCTTGAGGTTCTTGACCCGTTCCACCAGCATCTCAATGAACTCGTCGTAGATGTCCTCGTGCAGAATCAGGCGGGAGGTGGCGGTGCACCGCTGGCCCGTGGTACCAAAGGCACCCCACACGACCCCGTCCAGGGCCAGTTCCAGGTCGGCCGAGGGCATCACGATCTGGGGGTTCTTGCCACCGAGTTCCAGCGAAACCTTCTTGAGATGTTTGCCGGCCACCTCGGCAATCCGGGAACCCACCTCCGAGGAACCCGTGAAGGTGATCACCCGTACATCGGGGTTCTCCAGGAGGGCTTCCCCCACGATGCTTCCCGGCCCTGTGACATAGTTCAGCACGCCACCGGGCAGGCCAGCCTCCTCCAGAGCCTTCACCAGCTCCGCCGAGGAGGCCGGCGTATCCGAGGCGGGTTTCAGCACCACGGTGTTCCCAGCCAGGAGGGCAGGAAACACCTTCCAGGAGGGGATGGCCATGGGGAAGTTCCAGGGCGTGATGGCCCCAACGACGCCCACGGGCCGGCGGAAGGTCAGGGCGAACTTGTTGGGCAACTCGGAAGGGGTGTTCAAGGAGAACAGACGACGGCCTTCGCCGAAGGCGTAGAAGCCGGTGTCAATGGCCTCCTGGACATCGCCGCGGGTTTCGGGCAGGATCTTGCCCATCTCCCGGGTCATCAGGCGGGCCAGCTCCTCCTTGCGTTCTACCAGGATCTCGGTGGCCCTGCGGAGAATCTCGGCGCGTTTGGGAGCCGGCACTTTGCGCCAGTGGGGATACATCTTCTTGGCCGCCTCCACGGCCCGGAGCACATCCTCCTTGCCCGACTTCTGGAAGACCCCCACCACCTCGTCCCAATTGGCTGGATTCCGGTTCTCAAAGGTCTCGCCGGTGGAGGCCTCCACCCACTCGCCGCCGATGTAGTTCTTGTAAACCTTCATCGTGTGAACCCTCCGTGGTTCGTGGTTTCTGCTTCCTGCCAAGGATACAGGCTTCCCGCCACCCCCTCAAGGGATGGAGAGGGCAGTACGCCAGCAGAGAAACGGGATCTCATAGGCCCCATGAGCCGTGGAACCTCGTTCGGATGGTTAGGGAAGGGGTTGTGCTTTAGAGATGGAGGGGCCACCTTTAAGGGGCCTCAAGGAGACCATGAGGAGGATCGGCTTGAGCTGCGATGCGCTTCCTCTGACCAGAGGTCGGAAAGCGGTGCCAGGACACCGCACTCCAAAGTTTCTCTCCCTTTTCTCCGGGGTCCCCAATGCGGTTTTCTTCGAAAACCGCATTGGGGTGGTGTTTCGCCCCTGAAGGGGCTCCTACGGTTTGGTGTTCCGCCTATGGGGTGTGGCGGTCGGAAGACCCATCCCGCCCAGCAGACACGGCGTTCGTCGTGGTGGATCGCCCCCTATGGGGGTCGTTGACACATCCCGAATCCCTGGCTATCATATCAGGCACATCGGGGAGTAGCGCAGCCTGGTTAGCGCACCTGCCTTGGG
>CAZXAO010000148.1:0-5141 GCA_964638465.1 uncultured bacterium
CTTTGGACTGCGGTGCTCCAGCACCGCTTTCCTACAACCAAAGCGGCGACAGATCGCCGCCCTCCACATTCTAAGAAAGGACATTGAGGCTAACGCTGTTCCAGATGAAAACATCGCGGCTGAAGCCGCTCCTACAAATGTTTTTTGCGAGGGGTCCTTCAGGGGAAACAGGGGGCCTACCCTTTTGGACTGCGGTGCCCTGGCACCGCTTTCCCTCAATCAAAGCGGCGACCAGTCGCCGCACTCCAAAGCGGCGTCCGGCCGCCGCACTCCATATTCTTTGAGATGCCGGGATCCCGGCACGGTTTTCCTAACAGGTCCCGGGATCCCGTGGAACTCCGGCTTATCGCAGCTGGATGAACCGCAGGGTCTGGGTATCCCGGGCGCCCTGCACCTGCAGGAAGAACACGCCGCTCCCCAGGGACCGGGTGTTCAGGACCACCTCCCGTTGACCGTTGATTCGCCACACCCGTACGGTCCGTCCGGTGACATCCAAGACCCGGAGCTGGTGGACATCCTCGGGGAGATCGTGCACCCGCAGGACCCCCTGGACCACCGTGGGAATCCGCAGGTGGAGGTAGGGGGGAGTCCCGGGGGTCTCTGCCACGGCCACCTGGCCCAGGTCCACGGCCGCCACAGTGGTAGCCCGGAGGGTGGCCGGATAGATCAGGGTGTCCACGGTGCCATCGGAGTAGGTGTTCAGGTCATTGGCCTGGTCAGCGGCCGGTACGAAGGCCAGGTCGTACACATCGGGGTCCACCCACAGGTGGCCGGTGTCCTGTCCTCCCAGGCCTATGCCACCGCCGCCGATCCAGGTGGAGGCCACGGAATCCACCTCCCGGAAGTGGCCAAAGTCCCCCAGGCCCATCACCAGGGTGATCCACACCGAGTCCCCGGGATCAGGCATCTGGGATACATCCACGGCTGCCTCAATGTAGCCGTTGTCCGGGTTGGCGACGGCAAAGCTGTTGCCGGTGATATCGTTCCAGTCGGCGTCCTGCACCAGTACGGTGCCGTCCTTCAGGAGGATGGCGAACTCCCAGGCGTTCTCCCGGGCCACTTTGAGGTCTGCATTGGCGGGCACCCACACCTGGCCTGCGCCCACGATATGGTCCAGGTCCACCATCAGGGCCACGATGGGCTGCCAGGAAAAGGTGAAGCCCGCGGTCTTGACCAGCAGGTAGATCACCGGGGTATCGGGATCCAGGGTGAACCGGAACTCCAGAAGGTCCGCCTCGGTGCCTGCAAACAGGGAGGTATCGGGGTAGGTGTAGGCGCCAGGGTTATCCGCGGCGTAGGGAGCGTCGCCGCCGTCACCCAGGTCGTCGTCCGCAGCATCGGTCCAGATGAATTCCCCGGCGGAGTAGGCCATCATGTCGGTCCCCGGGGCGATGCCCACCCAGTCCGAGGGATCTCCGTCCACGGTTACAGGATGGCTCCTGGCCACGGCCAGGGGGGCCAGGATCAGAGCCCAGAGGACAAAAACGCGGAGTGCGCGCATCAGAAAACCTCCTCTTTTGACGATGGGTTCCCGTGCCAAGTATTGGGTTTCCGGTGGCCTCTGTCAACACGCGGGGTGGGTCATCCCTTGAGGGTTCCAGCGGTCAGGCCCTCCACGATGCGACGCTGAAAGAGGAGCACCAGGGCCACCACGGGCAGGGTGACCACCACGGAGGCCGCCATGATGGAACCCCAGGGGATTTCGTAGGGGTTGGCGCCGCCAAACAGGGCGATGGCCACGGGCACGGTACGCACGCGGTCGCCCACGGTGAAGGTCAGGGCGAAGAGGAACTCGTTCCAGGCGGCCATAAAGCCCAGAAGGCCGGTACTGACGAGGCCCGGGGCGGCCAGGGGCAAAAGGATCCGCCAGAAGGTCTGGAAGACGCTGGCGCCGTCCACGAAGGCGGCCTCCTCCAGTTCCGGGGGCAGGGCGCGCAGGTACTGGGTCAGGATCCACACGGTGAGCGGCAGGACGAAGAGCAGATACGAGAGGACAAGCCCCAGGTGGGTGTTAAAGAGGTGCAGAGTCCGGAGCAGCACGAAGAGGCCGGAGAGGATGGCGATGTGGGGAAAGACATTCATGGAGAGCACGAGGTAGAGCACCGCGCGCCGTGGGGGGAAGGGCAGGCGGCCCACGGCATAGGCTGCCAGGGCGCCGATGCTAAGGCCCAGCAGGGTGGCTCCCCCGGCCACCACCAGAGAGTTCAAAAGGTTCCGCAGGAAATGGGCCTGGAGGAACACCTGGCGGTAGTGTTCCAGGGTCAGGGGATGGGGCCAGAGGTTCAGCCTGGGGGCGAACAGGAGTTCTGCAGGTCGCAGGGAACTCACCAGGGCCCAGTAAAAGGGAAACCCACTGTAGAGCACCACCAGCACCACGGCCACAAGAAGGCCCACCGACCGGGCTTTAGCCATAGGTGGCCTCCTGGAGTCTTCGGGCATAGAGCCAGGCAAAGAGGAGGATCAGGAGGAGGATTACCACGGAGAGGGCGGAGCCATAGCCCAGTTCCTGGAAATCAATGAGCACCCGTCGGGCATAGACGGCCAGGGTTTCGGTGCGGCTGCCGCCACCGGTCATCACATACACCAGGTCAAAGACCCGCAGGGCGTCCACCGTGCGGAAGATCACGGCCACCACCAGGATGGGCCAGAGCAGGGGCAGGGTGATGTGGCGGAAGCGCGGCCAGGCGCCGGCGCCGTCCAGGGCGGCACTTTCGTAGAGTTCCTGGGGAATCACCTGGAGCCCGGCCAGAAGCAGGAGCACCATGAAGGGGGTGGTTTTCCAGACATCCACGAGGATCAGGGAGGGCAGGGCCGTGGAGGGCTGGGAAAGCCAGGCCACCTTCTGGTGCAGGAGGCCCAGGTGGACCCCCAGGAGGTTCACCACTCCGTAGATGTCGTGGAGCATCCATCGCCAGAGCTGGGCAGAGACCACGGTGGGGATGGCCCAGGGCAGAAGGACCACAGCCCGCACCCAGCCCCGTCCCGGAAAGGGTTGATTCAGGAGCAGGGCAATGGCCAGGCCCAGCAGGGTTTCCAGAGTTACGGAGATCCCGGTGAACACCAGGGTGGTCACCAGGGCCTGGTGGAAATCCGGATCGTGCAGCAGGAGGTCCAGGTAGTTGACAAGGCCCACGAACCGGGTGGGTTCGGTGCCGGCCAGGGTGGCGTTGGTGAGGGAGAGGTAGAGGACCTGGCCCAGGGGATAGGCGGCCACCAGGAGGAACACCCCCAGGGCGGGCAGCACGAAGAGCCAGGCAATGCGCTGGCGGGCGGCCGGACTCATCGACTATCGCCGCAGGATCCGCTGGATCCGGCGCTCGGCCTCCCGGAGGGCCTGTTCCGGGCTCCACTCGCCGGTTAACGCCCGGTGAACCGCCGAGGAGAAGGCCTGGGACACGCGGTTATACCGGCTTCCGGCCACCGAGGAAGGTCGGGCCACGGCGTGGTTTAGCACCCGGAGCATCTCCCGGAACCAGGGGCGGACCTGGAGCACTTCGGGGTCGTGATACACC
Source organism: uncultured bacterium (assembly GCA_964638465.1). Classification (GTDB taxonomy): domain Bacteria; phylum Hydrothermota; class Hydrothermia; order WGAB01; family WGAB01; genus WGAB01. Next base: position 3,513 of record CAZXAO010000148.1, read on the forward strand.
GCCGTTCGGGTGGGCAGGAGGGAGAGTTCCAGGCTCCGGGCCTTCTGTCGTTCGTAGGAGGTCAGGTACCGGATCAGGGCCACGGCCTCGTTCGGATGACGGGAGTAGGCGGACACCATGAGTTGCCAGCCCCCCAGGGTGGCGGCATGAGGGCCCGAGGAATCCCGGGGCAATACGGTGATGGCAAAGCGGCCGCGGATCGGGCTATTCTCCTGATTCCCCAGGTTGTAGGCGTAGGGCCAGTTCCGCATGAAGGCGGCGTTACCGGTCTGCCAGACATTCCGGCTATCCTCCTCGGCGTAGTTGGTGACGCCCCGGGGGGAGATCCAGCCGATCCATCGGCGGGCGCGCTGCAAGGCCCGCAGGGCCGCAGGGTTGTTCACCGTGACCCGTCCGGTGGTGTCCAGCAGGGTACCGCCGCCGTGGGAGGCAATCCACTCCAGAGCATTGCAGGTGAGGCCTTCGTAGCGTTTCCCCTGCCACACAAAGCCCCAGAAGTCCGGATGGCCGGCCGCCCGTTCGCCCTGCTGGATCCGTTCGGCCATCCGTTCCAGTTCGTCCCAGGTTTCCGGGGGTCCGTCAAAGCCGTATCGGGCCAGCAGATCGGTACGGTAATAGAGGACGCCTGCGTCGGCGTAAAAGGGAAGGGCCACCAGTTTGCCCTGCACCGTGTTGTTCTGGACATAGGCGGTGAGGAAGCTGTCCAGGGTGGCTTTAGAGAAGTAGGGGGTGAGGTCCAGGGCATGGGGGGCGGCGATGCCGGGCCAGATGACATCTATGGTGTAGATGTCCACCTCCGGGCTTCGGGCGGCCCAGTACTGCTGGAACAGGGCCAGGCGTGCATCGGTTTCTGCGGGCGTGTCAATGTACTCCACCCGGTTCCCGGTTTCCCGGGCCCAGGCTTCGGCCTGCTGTTTGACCCAGTACCCGATGCCGCCCACGGCCGTGGAGGGGCCCGCGATCCGGAGGGTGACCCCGGCCGCCGAAAGGGTGGTGGTCAGGGCAAGGAGCAACGCCCCCGGTGTGCGTCGTCTCATGGGGTCTCCTCCAGGTGGCGTTTCACGGCCTCCACCTTCCCTTCAAAGGAGAGGTCGCGATCCCGGCGTTCGTCCATCTTGATGACGGTGGACACGCGTACGGCGCCCTCCCGGAACACGGCCTCCTGCATTTCGCGGATCAGGTGGAACACTTCCTCCGCCTCGCCCAGCAGGGTGGTGAACATGGGGCCCAGGCGGTACGCCACCCGATCCTGTTGTTGCAGCACCTTCAGAGCGGCCGCCACATAGCGGCTCACGCTCACCCCGCTCCCCACGGGAGAAATGCTCACGGCTGCCATTACCCTGGGCATGGGATTCCTCCTTTTGGGTTGCTCAAAGGTTCAGGCGATACACACGGTAGCGTTTATAAGGATAGCCTCCCATGAACTCGGTGGCCCGGAGGATCAGGTAGTTGTCTTCCAGGAGCCAGGAGACCTCCACCCAGTCGTACCGGTGGCGATACCGTTGTCCGGTGCGCACCAGGTGGTAGTAGAGCATGGAGTCCACGCCCCGTTTGCGATATCCCTTGCGGATCCCCAGGGTGAACACCCGGAGCCCCCGGATCCTCCGGCGGTGCCAGAGGAACTTGAGG
>CAZXAO010000149.1:0-5051 GCA_964638465.1 uncultured bacterium
TCCTCCTGATCCTTCTGGCGGGCGTGGTGCTGGGGCTCCTGGGCAAGATCCCCTGGTTCGGCGAACTCGTGTTGCTGGTCCTGGCCGTTCCCGTCCTGTTCACCGTGTTCTTCATGCTCTACCTGGTCGTTTCCCTGGTGGTCTCCTACTACCTGGCGCCCGTGGTGCCTGGCGCCACCCGGGCCGACACCTTTGACATCCTCTTTGAGGTGTTCTCCACCCTGAACGACGAGAACTGGCGGTTCGTGGGATACCAGGCTCTGCTGTACGGGGTCAAGGTGCTGGCCGTGGGCATCTTTGCCTTCTTTGTGGGCCGAACCCTGGCGGTGGTCCACGCCGTCCTGGCCCAGCCCTGGCTCATGGGCCAGAAGTTTGAACGCATCGCCGATGCAGCCCTGGCTTACCTGCCCACCCTGAGTTTCCCCACGGAGGGCGTATACCGGGCGGTGTCCTGGTTCCTGGGGGTAACCCGGACCGACCTGTTGCTCTATCCGCCGGTGCCGCCCCAGAACCTGGCCCTGCCCGAGGCCATCCTGGGCTTCCTCTTTGGCTTGCTGGTATATCTGCTGGTGCTCCTGGTGCTCGCCTACTGGGGCACCATCCACTTCGCCGGCAACACGCTGATCTTCACCGTCCTGGTCCGGAAGAAGGACGAAATTGACCTCACTCAGGTGGAAGAGGACTTTGCCGTGGCGCCCACCCATCCCGAGGCGCCGGAGACGCCTCCGGCGGAAGGGGCGTCCACCCCGGAGGAACAGGCCAAACCCGAGGCCTCTGAAGAGAGTGGAGAATAAGAGCCGTGGCCCTTTCCCCCGCCTTCGCAGGTTACGGTGTGGACGATTACGGCTACATCAACGCCCGGATCCGGGCGATGATGGGCCAGCTGCTCAAACCCCGCGACTACGATCGTCTCCTGGCCGAGAAGACCCCGGAGGCCTTTAAGGTCGCCCTGAAGGACACTCCCTACGCTTCCCAGATCACCCGTCACGAGGCTTCGGGTGCCGACCCCGTGGAGGTGGTGGGCCGGGCCCTGATGGACCACCTGGCCGAGGTGACCCGAAAGCTCCTGAAGATCTCGGACGGGGAACCCCGGCTCGGGTTTTCCGTGCTGCTGGCCCGCTGGGATGTGCACAACGTCAAGGCCCTGATCCGGGGCCGGATGCGGGGCGCCCCGGAGGCCAGTATCCAGCGGTCCTTCATGCCCGCCGGTGTTCTGGACCCCCATCGGCTGGAGCAACTGCTTCGGGACCGGGACCCCCTGAAGGTCCTGGACCGGCTGGCCACCTGGGGGCTGGATCTGCCCTTCGTGGTGGGGCGGGACCTGGTGAAGGCCGTGAACGAGGGCCGTCTGGAGGCGGTGGAACTCTACCTGGATCGCTCATACCTGCAGTGGGCCTTTGAACGGCTCTCGCCGCGACGGGAGAACACCGCCCTGGTGCGGCAGATCCTCCAGAGCCTGGTGGATGTGCGGAATGTCATGGCCGTGCTGATGCTCCTGAAGGCCGGGGTTCGGCCCCGGGGTCGGGTGAAGTACCTGGAGGGAGGGCACCTGAGGCTCCGCGACCTGATGCTCCTGGAGGAAGCCGAATCCCTGGAACAGGCCCTGGAACGCCTCCGGGAGGGGAACCTGGGCCGCTACCTGAAGGGCCTGAAAGGGGCTTCCCTGGAGGCCGTGGAACGGGCCCTGGAAGGGGCCGTGGTCCACCAGGCGTTTCAGATGCGGTTCGCCGATCCCCTGGGGATGGGCGTGGGCATCGCCTTCCTGTTTGCCAAGGAAACCGAGATCACGAACCTGCGGACCATCCTGTACGGCCTGGAATTCGGCCTGCCCAAGGCAGAGATCCGCCAGGAACTGGTGTACCTGGTGGCCGAATAGGCCGTGCGCCTGTACATCGGCACCTCGGGCTGGCACTACCCCCACTGGAAGGGACGATTCTACCCCGAAACCCTGCCGCTCAGCCAGTGGTTTGCCTTTTACACCCGCCACTTCAACACGGTGGAGATCAACTACACCTTCTATCACATGCCCACGGAGTCCACCCTGGACCGCTGGCGCGCGCAGGCACCCCGGGGGTTCCGGTACACCCTGAAGGCCTCCCGGGTCATCACCCATCGGCCCACGAAACCCGGGAGCCGGGGATATCTCACCTACCTCCTGTGTCGCCGGGCACGGCGTCTGGAGGACCACCTGGGGGTGCTGCTGTTCCAGTTCCCCCCGGAGGCTCCCTGGGACCCGGAGTTGCTGGCCGAGATCCGGCGGCGGTGTGCCTCCGAGCGGCTGGCCTTTGAGTTCCGAAACCCCGAGGTCCTGACCCATCCGGATCTCCCCCGGGAACTGGAACGCCTGAAGGCCGCCCTCTGCGTGGCCCTGGCGCCGGGGTTGCCCGTGGTGTTTCGCCAGACTGCGGACTTCGTGTACCTGCGATTCCACGGGGTCCACCGGTGGTACCGCGATCGTCTGACGCCCGAGGATCTCCGCCCCTTTGCCGACTTTGCCCGCCAGGCGCTGGACCAGGGCCACGAGGTCTTCGCCTACTTTAACAACGACTACCGGGCCTATGCCCCGGAGAACGCCCTGGAGTTCCGGCGGATGGTGGAAACGGGCTAAGCGGCGTTGTCTGGAGAGAACACCACGGGCCTCACCTGATCCAGCCGCACCTGGTGCAGGGCCAGTTGCCCACAGCCCCCAAAGATGTCCCGGCCCCGGGGCACCCGTGGGGTGACGGTGTATGGAAGCCGGCGCAGCCGTCGGATGAAGTCCTGGAATTCCTCCTCCGTGGGGGCCCGGAAGGGCCCGCCAGGGAAGGGGTTGTAGGGGATCACATTGATCTTGGCGGGCATGTCGCCCAGGAAGCGACGCAGGGCCTGGATGTCCTCCTCCGTGTCGTTGAAGCCGGGCAGGTGGATGTACTCCAGGGTGACCCATCGGCGTTTTCGGAGGTAGAAGGTGAAGATGGCCCGCTTCAGTTCCTTGAGGCTGACCCGTCGGGCCAGAGGAATGATCTGTTCCCGTTTTTCCTGAAGGGCGGTGTGGAGCGAGAGCGCCAGTTTGAACTGGAGGGGCGCTTCGGCCAGTTCGTAAATGCCCGGGACCACTCCTACGGTGGACACGGTGATCTTCCGGGCCCCGATGTTCGGCCCGTGGTGGCTGTTCAGGATCCGGAGGGCCCGCAGCACGGCCTCCAGGTTCAAGAGGGGTTCGCCCATTCCCATGAACACCACATTGGTGACGGGCCGGGGATCCCCCACCTCACGCAGGTGTCGCTGGGCCACTAGCACCTGTTCTACGATCTCCCAAGCCTCCAGGTTCCGGGTGAACCCCAGGCGGGCGGTGGCACAGAAGGCGCACCCCATGGCGCAGCCCACCTGGGAGGAGACGCACACCGTGCGCCGCTTGCCATCGGGAATGAGCACCGATTCAATCCGGTGCCCATCAGGCAATTGCAGCAGGAACTTGACGGTGCCGTCGGAGGACACCGCCCGGTGCACCACGGGCAGGGTGCCGATCTCAAAGTGCCCGTTGAGTTCCTGCCGCAGGGCCTTGGGCAGGTTGCTCATCTCGTCAAAGGAGAGCACCGCCTTCTGGTACAGCCATTGATACACCTGCTGGGCGCGATAGCCGGGCTGGCCCCGCTGCCGCATCTCGCGGAGCAGTTCCTGGTATCGGAGGGTCTTGATGTTCTTCCGCGGGGTGCTCATGCCCGATGGGCGTCAGCGGCCGTGGGCGGAGACCGCCACCCGTCGGAACCGCCGGGTGAAGGCCTCGGGCTCCATGTGGAGCGACCGGGCCATGGCTTCCACCAGTTGCGGGTCATCAAAGTCGTCCTTCCGGAGCCGGATCATGTAGTGGGAGGCCACCTCGTAGTTTTCCGAGTGGATGTCCACGAGGCGCACCCGGGTGCGGCCCGTGCGGGGGTCCATGATGTCGTCAAAGTACAGGGGATAGAGTTTGCCCCGCCGAAAGGCCACCATGGCGCCCGTGCCGCCCTCCAGCAGGAACTTGACGGCCCCGTAGCCCAGGTTGCGGGTGTACTCAATGTCAAAGGCGATAGGGCGGGCCGACCGCAACACATAGCCGATCTCCTGTTCCACCCATCGGCTCTTGATGCCCAGTTTTTCCAGTTCGCGTTCAGCGGCCTCCTTCAGGATGCGGCCCAGGGGGATTTCCGAGAGGATCAGGTGGCCGTGCTCATCGGTTTGCAGGCCCTCGCACAGTTCCAGGGTTTCGGGCTTCAGTTTTTCGGCGATCCCCTCGGCCACCACCACGACGCCGTAGTACCGACCTTCGGCCCGACGTTTGGCGTACGAACCCAGGATGGTGTCCACCACGAAGGCCAGGTCCATCTGGTCCGGAAACTCCTCGGGGATCAGGATCAGGGTGGCGCCGGCGGCCTTGCCGATGCCCAGGGCCAGATGACCCGCCTCGCGGCCCATGGCCACCACAATGTACCATCGCTGCGTGGTGCGGGCGTCCTCCATCAGGTTCTGGACCAGCAGGGTGCCCAGGTGTCGGGCGCTTTCAAACCCGAAGGTGGGCATGTTGTCGGGCAGGGGCAGATCGTTGTCAATGGTCTTGGGCACATGGGCCACGGCGATTTCGCCACCGGATACCTCGTGCACCTTGGCCGCCGAGAAGGCCGTGTCGTCGCCCCCAATGGTCAACAGGTACCGGACCCCCAGGGCCTGGAGGTTCCGTACCACGGTCTTTAAAAGGGCCTTATCGCGGGTAGGGTTGGCCCGCGAGGTGCGCAGGATGGAGCCGCCGGTAACATGGATCCGGGAGACATCGCGGATGTGGAGTTCCCGGTAGTGCTCGCCCATCTTGAGCTCCGTTTCCTGCATGAGCCACCGGAACCCCTCAAAGAACCCCAGAACCCGCAGGCCCCGGTTGCGGGCCTCAATGGTGGCTGCACTGATCACCCCGTTGATGCCCGGGGCCGGGCCTCCACCCACCAGAATGCCCAGGGTCTTGGTTTCAGCCATCGCCGACGCCCTCCTTCAAGGCTTCGGGAAGGTCCAGTTTCATCGGCACGATGGGGGTCTTTTGGCGC
>CAZXAO010000150.1:0-5032 GCA_964638465.1 uncultured bacterium
CGCCTCTGGTGAAACTCCGAACCCTCCGGCGCAGGGACTTCTGGGCACGCCGGCTCCAGTACCTGGCTCGGGTCGTTCAGGAGATTCCCGTATTCCGTGTGGAGATCCCCCTCGGCCTTGAACATCTGGATCGCCACGCGGAGGATCTGCTGGCGTACCTGGCCAAAGGGTCTTTGTTCCGGAGCGTGTGACCATGAGCCTGCGTCCCTATGCCAACCTGCTGGCTCTCCAGCTCCTGAAGCCAGAGGAGGCACCAGGGATCGTGGAGCGTCTTCGGTCCTGGCCCGGCCCCCTGGAGGTCCGGCAGCCCCATCCCCTCTGGATTTGTGCGGTGTTTCCACTGCCTGAGTCCGCACCTGATCCACCCGGGGCGAAGGACACTGGCTTTGCCTTTGCTGAAGGCCGGGAAGAGATCAAGGCCGGGCTCGGCCCTGGAGGATATCACCGCTTAACCCGGACGGTGCGTACTCATCCTGAGGCCCTGGACCAATTTCCCGGGGATTTCACCTTCTTCCACTTTGATCCTCAGGGGATCCTCACCGCGGTACGCTCCGCAGGAGGGGTGGTTCCGGTGTACTTTGGAAGGTTCAAAGGGCGCTGGGTGGTGGCCACACGCCTGGGGTTGTTCCTGCGATGGCTCTCAGAGGTTCCTCCGCTGGATCCCCTGGTCAATGCCCTCTGGGCCGTGGGATGGACAGGGTTCCCGGAGGGCAGGACCTTTTTTCAGGGGATTTCCGTATTGCCCCGGGGGGCCTTTGTCCGGCTCCAGGGCCACCGGTTTCGGATCGGGCGCTACTGGGATCCCCGGCCCCGGAGGGTCCACCTTCCCCGAAAGCCTGATCTCGTAGAACATGCCCGGCGGTTCCGTCAGATCCTGGTCAGCACCCTAGAGAAGGAGCTGGACCCCCGGGGGAGAAACCTGCTGACCTTGAGTGGCGGTGTGGACTCCTCCTCCCTGCTGGCCCTGGCCGCGGGAACCCTGGGTTTCTCGGTGATGACCTGGACCCTTCTGCCGCCCCGGAATGCCGAAGCCCTGGTGCAGCATGAACGCCGATACCTGGACCCCCTCCGCCGCCGGTTTCGGGTGTCCCGGGCCTGGGAGGTGTATCTTCCACAGGAAGGGTTGGTGGCGTTCTGGCTTCAGGGCCCCCGGATGCCCTTCCATGTGCTGCATCCAGCCCTGTGCGACCTGGATCGGGTTCGGCAACAGGCCCCTGTGGTAGTGCTCTTCGGAGGCGAGTACGCCGATCAGATGGCCGGCCAGGTGATGACCCTGTCGGATTGGGCCGAGCAAACCCCGCCCCTCTGGCTCCTGAAGCACCGTCCCCGGATCCGTTTTTTGCGATGGTGGCTGGGCTACCGATTCCGGAAGGCACAGCGGCGCCCGGTGCTCCCCCTGGCTCCCCACCTATTGTCCCTGGCACCCGATGGCCATCCATTGGGGCTCTTCACGCCCGAGGTGCTGGAGGACTACCGGCAGTGGTACCTCCAGCTTCGCCGACGGTTCCTGCAGGACTCCCGCCCCTGGCGCTACCTACACCTGGAGGCAGAGGTTACCGACGGTTTCATTGCGATGAACTGGGAAGTAACGAGTGCCTGGGGGATCCGGCGGGTGCTTCCCTTTTACCGGAGAGCCATGTGGGAACTGGTGTACACCCTTCACCCGGTGGAACTCCTGGGTGAGGGGATGAAGAGTTTGCTTCGCCGCGCGCTCCGCCGGGATGTGCCCCGGGAGAACCTTTACCGGCCGGACAAGGGGCAGTGGGGATGGGGCCTGAACCTCCAACACCTCTCAGAGTACCGATGGTCCTGGGCCGGCCCCCTTCTTCCCCAGGCCTTTTCCTCTATCCTGCAATCCCGGTGGTGGGACCCCCAGGTGCTCCAGGCTGTAAACTATTGGCAATATCGGACCTTAATCCGGTTTCGGGTATTTTGGGAAGGTATCCTGAAGGAGGTGGTATGAATGCAAGCCGTCCGAAGGCAGAACCCTAAGAAGAGGGTTCCTCGGTCCTTTGAGGAGTCCCCCAAAAGACCCTATCAACCGCCTGTGGTCCGATCCCTGGGGCCGCTCAGAACGCGAACCCAGGGGGCTCATGTGGGAGGCCTGCTGGATATCGGCGGCTACAGCGCCTACTGAAGAAAGGAAGAACATTTAGGGAACCCTGGGGGGAAGCGGTCGGAGGGCCTGATGCGTACGGTATCAAAATCAAAAGGAGGTGGAGCAATGCGTAGGGTGGTCAGGAAGGATACCCATCAGGGGCTGTTGCGCCCTGTAAACGCAAAGCTCCAACACAGTGAGAAGAGGCCTTACCGTGCGCCAGGTGTCCGACGGCTCGGGAAGATTAAGGATCAAACCCAGGGAGCCCATATAGGGGGAATTCTCGATATTGGAGGAAACAGCGCTTACTAAGGCACGGTAGGTAAACGGGAAAACACCGGCGGGAAGGGAGAAGGTTGGAGGGAAAAAGAGGAGGTAAAGCTTATGTTGCGCAAAGAGAAGAAGTACGAGGAAAAACCCTCCCGGGCCCAGAAACAGTCCTACCAGAAGCCCGAGGTGACCTCTCTGGGCTCCGTGACCCAGGTTACCCGGGGCTTTGGGGCAGGCCATCTGGACGGGGGGGTCACCAGCGCCTACTGAAGAGGATTTCTTGTCCAGGCCCCCCGTTCCAGGGAAAGGGCATCGTGAGTAGCGGTAGGGCGCTGGACGCCCTGCTGGTCCTTTTAGGGTGGCGACTGGGGTTGGGCCAGCGTCCAGGTCCTGGACTGCAGGAGGGAGAGGGTCTCTGGCTCCTGGCTCGGAGGCATCGGGTCCACAGCCTCCTGGCCGGGGATGTAGCCAGGGCATCTGAAGAGGTGGCTCGGGAACAGCTCCGGACTCTGGTCCTGGTCCAGCACCTGATCCGTATCCAGCGCCTTCTGGAGACAGCGGAGATTCCCCTGCTGGCCTTAAAGGGACCTGCGCTGGCCCAGCAGTTGTATGGGGACCCGGGTCGCCGCTTCTCCGTAGACCTGGACTTTCTGGTTCTCCCGGGCGATCACGAACGGGCCCTGCGGGTCCTTCAGCAGGCAGGATATGCCCTCAAGGCACCGGCGATGCATGTCCTCTCCCCCCGCCAGAGGCAACGGATTCTCTCCCGGACCCATCACTGGATCCTCATGGCCCAGGGCCCTCCCCCCGTGTCGGTGGAACTCCACCTTCGGCTGGTGGATCCCCGCTGGAGGGTTCGGGAGGATACGCAGGGCGTGTTTCAACGCGCCCGGGAGGTTCTGGTGGCTGGCGTGCCCGTCCGGGTGATGGGGCCTGAGGATCTGATCCACTACCTGGCCCTCCACGGGACCAAACACGCCTGGAATCGCCTTCTCTGGCTTGCGGATCTGGGCAGGGCTCTGGCCCTGGAGGCCCCGACCCTGGACTGGGAAGCCCTGATCCAGCGTGCACGCCAATGGAGAAGTCTCCGGATGTTGATCCTGGGCCTTTACCTGGCGCATCAGGTGTTTCACGCCCCGGTGCCGGAACCCGTACGCCGTCGGTTTTTCCGGGACCCCTGGGTTCAACGCCTGGCCCGCGAGATCCAGAGGAGATGGACCGCGGAGCGGGTGATCCCTCCCGGTTGGCTCTCCCGAACCCGCTACGAGGCCCAGGTCCAGGGAGGAGACCTCTGGCTCCTTTCCTGGGCCTGGCTCCTGGCCGAAGAGGTCTTCTCTCCTACCCTGCAGGATTTCCTCTGGATTTCCTTGCCGGAAGCCGCCTTTTTCCTCTATCCCCTCCTCCGGCCCTGGAGGTTTCTTCGCCAGCGTTTGCCGCAGTGGACTCTCTGCCGGATCCGGGAAGCCCCATGAGCGCGCACCGACGGGCATGGCGGTGCCTCCTGGGCCTCGTGGCGCAATACCAGGGAGGCGTGGCCCTGAGCCTGGCCCTGGCCGCTCTCACGACCCTCCTGGAACTGGGGGCTCTGGGATTCATCCTTCCCCTGCTGCAGAGCCTTGCCCGATCCCCTGAGTCCCTCCCCAGGACCTTTCCCTGGCTCCAGTGGATGCCGCTGCCCCGTTCAATTTCCGGACTCCTTTTGCTCTTTGCCGGTGCGTTTCTCCTCCGCTCGGGCGCCGGTGCGCTCCAGCAGTGGACCACCCGATGGCTCAGTGCCCGGGCGACCTACCACCTCCGGGTGCGGTTGTTCCAGACCCTGCTGCAGGCACCCGTGGCCTTTTTCTATCGGAGTTCCACAGGGGACCTGGCGGCCACCCTGAACCACTCCACCCTGCGGGCAGGGATGCTCCTGGAGACCGTGATCCTGGCCCTGACCTCGCTGGCAATGGCAGGAGCGCTGTTTCTGGTGAATCTCTGGATTTCACCGGTGCTGACCCTGGTGGTGACCATCGTGATGGGGATAAGCCTGATCCTGGGAATTCCCCGGTTCCGACGAGCCTTCTCGGGAGGGGGAAGGGAGCAACGCCTCCTGGATCAGTGGACCTCCTGGGTAGTGGAAACCCTGAGCGGTATCCCCCTGGTCAAGGCGTTCCTGACCCAGGAGTTCCACCTGGAGCGCTTTCGGGAGCTGAGCCGACGGATTTTCCGGACCACGCTGGATCTCCAGGGCCAAAGGATCCTGGCCCGGCTCCTTTCAGAGCCCCTGGGCGTCCTGGTGGGCACCGTGTTGGTGATCTTCGCCTTAGAGGTGATCCGGTTGCCCGTGGTCTACACCCTGACTTTCCTGGTGGTGCTCCTCCGACTTTTGCCCCAAGTGCGTCTTGTGAACCAACAGGTGGTGCTGATCCACGAGATGCTTCCCCACCTGACCCGGCTGGACACACTGCAACGCGAGATCGGGAGCGACCTGACCGATGGAGACCAACCCATCCACCGGATCCATTCCGGGATAGAGTTTCGGCAGGTCACCTTTCGCTATCCGGGAACAGCCCGACCGGTACTTCAGGAGGTGAGTTTTGACCTGAACCTGGGCGAAGTGGGGGCGCTGTTTGGACCCTCGGGAGAAGGGAAGTCCACCCTGGTGGGACTGCCGCTTCGCTTCCC
>CAZXAO010000151.1:0-4988 GCA_964638465.1 uncultured bacterium
CGAGGAGTACAGGGGCCGGGCCACATGGAGCAGATAAGTGGTCGTGGACCGGTAGAAGAGGTTGCCGAAGAGGGTCAGCCGGCCCAGGAGGGGCAGGTGCCGGGCCAGGGGTCCGGAAAGGGAGGCGTCCACCTGGTCCGTGTCAAAGTACCGGAAGAGGTACGGATGGTCGGTGCGGGCCGAGGCCGTGGCGTGCCAGCGGTCGCCGCCCTCCCGGATGCGAACCTGGATCACGCCGGACATGGCCTCCCCGTGCTCGGCGTTGAAGCCGCCGAGCACGGCCTCGTATTCCTGGATGGCCGAAGAGGGCACATAGACGGTAAAGGCGTTCCCCGAGAGCGGGTCCCGCACCGGAATGCCGTCAATCATCATCACGATCTCGTTGGTACGACCGCCCCGGATGTGCACCTCCCGGGTGCCAAAGCTCACCACGCCGGCCTGGGTGCTCAGGGCGGTGACAGCGTTGGTGGCCCCCAGGTTCTCCAGTTCCCGGGAGGACAGGGTCCGCAGGGTGGCGCTCACCTTCTGTTCCAGGAGTGGGCGTTTGGCCGTCACCACGATCTCCTGTTCCAGGGTGATGGCCTCCTCCTCCAGGTAGAAGTCCAGGGTCACCGGCCGGTTGCCCTTGACCTCCACAGTGTAGGTTTGATCGGTGTAGCCCAGCATGGAGGCGGTCACCCGGTACCTGCCCGGGGGCACCTCCGGGATCACATAGGCCCCGTTCTCGTCGGTGGCGGCGCCCAGATGGGTCCCCTCCAGGTAGACATTGGCGCCGGGCAGGCCCTTGCCCGTGCGGGCATCGTAGACATGGCCCTGCACGAACCCACCCAGAAGGACCAGGATCCAAGGAAGCATCCGGGAAAGTATAGGCCCCGGCCGGGAACCGCCACAAGGAAGGGGCTCCACCAGGCCTCCGGACCCCTCCACGCCCTTTCGGGTCCCGGGAACCTGGATTTCTTTCTGATGCCCAGGGACTTGCGAGGTTCGCCGCAGGGGAGGTCTCTGGAACGGTCGGGTTTATAAGTGTACGGCAGGAATCAGGGCCGAGGACCGGACCCCTGGGGACCCCGCCCTCCTTGACAGGCACCTTACAATTGAGAAAACCAAAGGGGGCTTGGCCATGAATCACATCCAACGGGCTGCCGTACTCGGCGCCGGGACCATGGGGAGTCAAATTGCCGCCCATCTCGCCAACATCGGCCTTGAAGTGCTGCTCCTGGACATCGTCCCCCCCGATGCCAAGGACCCGCAGGATCGGAATCGGTTTCCCCGGATGGCCCTTCAGAAACTCCTGAAATCCCAACCGCCGGCTTTTTACCATCCGGACTTCGCGGGTCGGATCCGCATCGGGAACTTTGAGGACGATCTCCCCAGGGTTTCGGAGGTGGATTGGATCGTAGAGGCCGTCGTAGAACGGCTGGACATCAAGCGACAGCTCTTTGAACGGGTGGAACAGTTCCGGAAACCCGGTACCCTGGTGAGCACCAATACCTCAGGCCTCTCGGTGAATCGGCTGGCCGAGGGCCGCTCCGAAGACTTCCGCCGCCACTTCCTGGGGACCCACTTCTTCAACCCTCCCCGGTTCATGAAACTCCTGGAACTCGTTCCCAACCGGGACACGGACCCCGCAGTGCTGCAGTTCATGCAGGACTTCGGTCAGCGGCGTCTGGGCAAGGGTGTGGTCATCGCCAAGGACACGCCCAACTTCATCGCCAACCGGCTGGGGGTCTTTGGTATCCTCCACATCGTCCACACCATGGTGGAAATGGACCTCTCGGTGGAGGAGGTGGACGCCATCACCGGCCGGGCCATGGGCCGCCCCCGGAGCGCCACTTTCCGCACCCTGGACCTGGTGGGGCTGGATGTCCTGCTGCATGTGGCCCGGAATGTCTATGAGAACGCCCCACATGACGAGATGCGCGAGGTCTTCCAGCCCCCGGAGTTCCTGGAAAAGATGGTGGAACGGGGACTGCTGGGTGACAAGACGGGCGGGGGCTTCTATAAAAAGGAAAACGGCAAGCGCCTGGTGCTGGACTGGAAAACCCTGGAATACCGGGAACGACAGAAACCCCGGTTCGCCTCCGTGGAGGCGGCCCTGAGGGAGGAAACCCCGGAACGCCGGATCCAGGTGCTGCTCCAGGGCAGAGATCAGGCGGCCGAGTTCGCCTGGCGGACGCTGTCGGCCTTCCTGGTATATGCCGCCCAACGGATTCCCGAGATCGCCGACGACATCCTGAGTGTGGACCGCGCCATCCAGTGGGGGTTTAACTTCCGCCTGGGACCCTTTGAAACCTACGATGCCATCGGCGTTTCGGCGTTCGTCCGCCGGCTGGAAGCCGAGGGTCGGGCCGTGCCGGACCGGGTGCAGGACCTGCTGGCCGCCGGCAAGGACCGTTTCTACCTCCAGGAACCCAGCCGCCGCCTGTACTTTGACTTCCAGCGGCAGGACCATGTGCCCGAAACCCTGCCCGAGGGCGTGGTGGTGCTGAAGTACCTCAAGGCCGAGGGCCGAGAGGTGCTGGCCAATCCGGAGGCGAGCCTCGTGGATCTGGGCGACGGCATCGCCCTCCTGGAGTTCCACACCAAGGCCAACGCCCTGGGACCGGGCACCATCCAGATGATCTTTGACAGCCTGGACAAGGTGCGCACGGACTTTGACGCTCTGGTGCTGGGCAACCAGGGCCGCCACTTCTCCGCAGGCGCCAACCTGGCCCTGATCCTGCAGGCCATTGCAGAGGAGGAGTGGGAGGAACTGGACTTCATGGTGCGGCGGTTCCAGCAGGCGGCCATGGCCCTCAAGTACTTTGAGAAGCCCGTGGTGGCCGCTCCCTTCGGCCGGGTCCTGGGCGGTGGCACCGAGATGGTGCTCCACACCCACCGGGCCCAGGCGGCCGCCGAAACCTATATGGGCCTCGTGGAGGTGGCCGTCGGCCTGCTGCCCGCCGGCGGCGGCACCAAGGAAACCCTGATCCGCTTTACCCAGGACATCATGGCCCTGCCCGACGCCGATCCCTATCCCTTCCTGCGCGAGGCCCTCACCCAGATCGGTATGGCCAGGGTGTCCATGAGCGCCCACGAGGCGAAGGCCATGCGATACCTGCGACCGGGCGACGGCATCACCATCCACAACGACTTCCTGATCCACGATGCCAAACAGGTGGCCCTGGAGATGGTCCGCACGGGCTTCACCCCGCCGGTCCCCAAAAAGATCAAGGTCACCGGAGAGTCTGGCTTTGCCTACCTGCAGATGCTCATCTACAACCTGCTGGAGGGCCGCCAGATCACCGAGCACGACGCCTTCATCGTAACCCAGATCGCCCGGGTGCTCACCGGGGGGCCGGTGCCCTACGGCACCGAACTCACGGAACAGGACCTCCTGGACCTGGAACGGGAGGCCTTCCTGCGGCTGTGCGGCACCGAAAAAACCCAGCAGCGGATCATCCACATGCTCAATACGGGCAAACCCCTGCGGAACTAAGGGGAGGATTAAGTCATGAGAAAAGCCGTTCTGGCATTCCCTGTCCGCACCCCGGTGGGCAAGGCGCCCCGGGGCAGCCTGAAGGACACCCGGCCCGACGAACTGGCGGCCCTGGTGATCCGGGAGGTGATCCGCCGGTCGGGCATTGATCCCCAGGAAGTGGAGGATGTGATCCTCGGCTGTGCCTTTCCCGAGGCCGAACAGGGCATGAATGTGGCCCGGGTGGCCCTGATCCGGGCCGGGCTGCTCTATACCGTGCCCGGCATGACGGTCAACCGCTTCTGCTCCTCCGGGCTCCAGGCTATCGCCATCGCCGCCGAGCGCGTGATGGTGGGTGCCGCCGACCTCATCATCGCCGGCGGCGTGGAGTCCATGAGCCGCGTGCCCATGGGTGGCTTCCGTTCCTCGCCTAACCCCTATCTGATGGAACACTACCCCCAGCTCTACATGGCCATGGGTCTTACGGCCGAGCGGGTGGCAGAAAAGTACGGCATCTCCCGGGAAGACCAGGACCGCTTCGGCTACGAGAGCCACATGAAGGCGGCCCGGGCCATCCGGGAGGGCCGGTTCAAGGAGGAAATCGTGCCCGTGAAAACCCGGGTGATCCGGCGCAACGAAGACGGTGAACAGGTCCTTGAGGAGATCACCCTGGAGGTGGACGAGGGCGTCCGGTTTGACACCTCCCTGGAGAAAATGGCCCGGCTCAAACCCGTGTTCAAACAGGGGGGCACGGTGACGGCGGGCAACTCCTCGCAGATGAGCGACGGCGCCGCCGCCGTGCTGGTGATGTCCGAGGAAAAGGCCAAAAGCCTGGGCATTGAACCCATGGCCTACTTCCGGGGATACGCGGTGGCCGGGGTGCCCCCGGAGATCATGGGCATCGGCCCGGTGGAGGCGGTGCCCAAGGTGCTCCGGCTCACGGGCCTCCGGCTGGAAGACCTGGACCTCATTGAACTGAACGAGGCCTTTGCCGCCCAATCGCTGGCCGTAATCCGGGAGCTGAACCTGCCCTACGAAAAGGTGAATGTCAACGGGGGCGCCATCGCCCTGGGCCATCCCCTGGGATGCACCGGGGCCAAACTCACCGCCACTCTGCTCTACGAAATGAAACGCCGCGATGCCACCCTGGGCCTCGTGACCATGTGCATCGGCGGAGGCATGGGGGCCGCAGGCGTCTTTGAACGCCGCTAATCGGAGGAAACACCATGGCACAGGAAACACCGCTCCACAAAAAGGGCGGAGGCTTTCTGCTGGCCGATACGCCGGCCGAAGAGATGTTTACACCGGAGGAGTTCAGCGAAGAGCAACGCATGTTCGCCCAGGCTGCCGACGAGTTCATGGAAAAGGAGGTGCTGCCCAAAAACGAGCAGATTGAGAAGCAGGACTTTGACCTGCTGCGACAACTGATGAGGAAGGCGGGCGAAATGGGGCTCCTGGCGGTGGACATCCCGGAGAAGTACGGCGGACTCGGGATGGATAAGGTCTCCTCCATGCTCATCGCCGCGCGGAT
>CAZXAO010000152.1:0-4926 GCA_964638465.1 uncultured bacterium
GCCGGCAGTGTGAACTTTGAACACCTGGCAGAACAGGTAGAAGCCCGCTTCGGCAAACGCCACATGGTGCCCACCCACCGGGGCCGCGGCGCGGAACACCTGCTGCTCCTCTTCCTCAGCGACGAGGGCCAGATCATCGTCGGCAACACCCCCACTCCC
The DNA here is from genome assembly GCA_964638465.1 of uncultured bacterium. Taxonomy (GTDB): domain Bacteria; phylum Hydrothermota; class Hydrothermia; order WGAB01; family WGAB01; genus WGAB01. The sequence continues at coordinate 160 of CAZXAO010000152.1, forward strand.
ACCCTGCTGAACCTGGTGGACCGGTATCACCGACAGTTCGTGGACCTCACGGTGCCCGAGGCCCAGGATCCCTCCAGTGCCTTTCCCTTCAAGGGCAACCTGGACCTGAATCGGCTGGAAGACCTCCTCAAGGAAAAGGGCGACCAGGTGGCCTACATCGTGATGAACACGGCCTCGCCCACCAACGGCGGCCAGCCCTTCTCCCTGGAAAACCTCCAGGCCGTCGCCGAACTCGCCCGTAAGTACGGCAAGATCCTGACCCTGGACGCCTCCACCCTCTTCTCCATGGCCCTCATCGTCCAGGAGGCGGAACCGGGCCACGAGCAGAAAACGATCTTTGATCTGGTCCGCCAGTTCTCCGAATTGGCCGACATCGTGTACCTCTCCGCCCGCGAAGACCTCATGAGCCACACCGGTGGCCTCATCATGACGAACCAGCTGGAGTACTATGTGGAAGCCCGGAGCCTGGTGGTGGTCTTTGAAGGGATGCACACCTATGGGGGCCTGGCTGGCCGGGACATGGAGGCCATCGCCGTGGCCCTCCGGGAGATGGATCCCAACGAACTCCGGTTCCGCCGGGGCCGGCTCCTTCAACTGGCCCAGAAGATCCGGGATGTGGGGTACCACCTGTACGAACCCGTGGGCACCTCCGGCATCATGCTGGATGTCTCCTTCCTGCAGCGGGGCGAATTCCCGGCCCATGCCTTCGCCGCGGCCCTGTACCTGGCCTCGGGCGTCCGCGGAGGCCCCCGGGGACCCTATGTGGGCATCTTCCTGCCCCGCCGGGTGTACACCAGCCTGCACCTGGACTACCTGGTGGAAGCCCTGGATAAGGCCCGTGAGGTGCAGGAAATTCCGGCCCTGGAACTGGTGGAAGACTATCCCCCCATGCGGAACGAGATGGCCCGATTCAAACCCGTTCGCGACTTCCCCCTGGAGGCCCACCCCTTCCTGGTCCAGCCCGAACCTTACAAGATCAAGGCCATTGAACCCCTGTTCCTGACCACCCGGGAACAACGCCAAAAGGCCATCCAGGAGGCCGGCTGGAACACCTTCCTGCTGCGATCCCGGGATGTGTACATTGACTTCCTTACAGACTCCGGCACCTCGGCCATGAGCAGCGCCCAGTGGGCCGAGGTGATGCGGGCCTCCGAGTACCTCACCTACTCCGAGGCATACCAGAGGTTCGTGGAAACCATCCGGGAGGTGTACGGCTTCCCTTATGTCCTGCCCACCCACCAGGGGCGCGCTGCCGAGCACATCCTCTCCCAGACCCTGATCCAGCCGGGCCAGTATGTGGCCAACAACATGTACTTCACCACCACCCGCGAACACCAGGAACGCGCGGGCGGCATCTTCGTGGATGTCATCATTGACGAGGCCCACGAACCCGCAGTGCGCCACCCCTTCAAGGGCAACATTGACCCCCAGAAACTCATTGACCTCATCAAGGAGGTGGGGCCGGACCAGGTGGCCTATGTGTGCCTGGAACTCAATGTCAACATGGCCGGAGGCCAGCCAGTGTCCCTGGACAACGCCCGCGAGATCTCCGAGATCTGCCACGACTTCAACATCCCCCTGATCTACGACGGCACGCGGGCCGCCGAGAACGCCTACTTCATCAAGGTGCGGGAGCCCGGCATGGAGGAACGCACCATTGAGGACATCTTCAAGGAACTCATGTCCTACGCCGACGGCATCACCGTGAGCGCCAAAAAGGATCTTCTGGTGAACATCGGCGGCTTCCTGGCCGTGCGGGACTACGAACTGTATCAGCGGATGGAGCAGTTCGCCGTGCGGTTTGAGGGCCACCCCGCCGACGGCGGCCTGGCCAAACGGGACCTCGTGGCCATGGCCCAGGGAGCCCGCGAGATGCTGGACTTTGAACACCTCCGGAGCCGGATCGGCCAGGTGGAATACCTGGCCCAGAAACTCCTGGATGCCGGCGTGCCCATCGTGGAACCCCCGGGCGGCCACGCCGTGTTCCTGGACGCCAAGCGCTTCCTGCCCCACCTGCCCCAGGACCACTTCCCGGCCCAGCGGCTGGCCGGCGAGATCTATCTGGCCTCGGGCGTGCGCACCATGGAACGGGGAATCGTGTCCGCCGGCCGGGATCCCAAGACCGGCAAACACAAGTACCCCAAACTGGAACTCGTGCGCGTGACCATCCCCCGCCGGGTGTACACCCACCTGCACCTGGATGTGGCCGCCGAGGGCATCCTTGAGGTGTTTGAACGTCGGGAACAGATCCAGGGCCTCCGGATGGTGTTCGAACCCCCCACCCTCCGGTTCTTCACCGCCCGGTTTGAACCCCTGGAGGGGTGATGCCTCCCGATCCCCGGACCCCGGCCGGAGCACAATGGCCATGAGATCCCGCAGGCAGGCTCACGCACCCCCACCAAACCCTGTAGGAGCGGCTTTCGCCGCGATGCCCCCCCTCCGTTCAGAGAAAAAAAGGCGGTGCCAGGACACCGCAGTCCAAAGCCGTTTCCCTTCGGAGTCGCTGGACGGTGGATTCCCCTTTCCTTCTCCGGGGCCCCCACAGGATTCTCCGGGAAAATCCCGTGGGGTGGGTCCTGTAGGAGGAGCGGCTTTCGCCGCGATGTTTCCCGCCTGGGGCAGTTTTCGCCGCGACGGTTTGCCTCCGTCCAGAGATAGGAAGGCGGTACCGGGCCACCGTAATCCAGAGAATTTGGAGTGCGGCGACCTGTCGCCGCTTTGGCTTTTAGGAAAGCGGTGCCGGGGCACCGCACTCCAAAGAGGGCCTCGTGGAACCGAGGGCTGTAGGTTGCCCCTAAGGGGGCTCCTACAGGAGGGGGAAAGGGTCGGTACGGTAGGAGCACCTTCAAGCGCGAACTCCCCGGCCCCCATCGTCACAGGTCGTTTCCCTTCCCGGGGTCCCCAAGGCGGTTTTCTACGAAAACCGCCTTGGGGTGGTTGTTCGCCCCTAAGGGGGCTCCTACGGTGGGGGAGCCTTGTAGAAGCCCCTTTAGGCGCGGTTTTCTCTCTCCCTGGCCGGGAGGCAACATCGGGCCACCCCGCAAAGTTTTCATCTCCTTCCTCTGGACGGGGGAGGGCCGGGACGAAGGTGCCCCGGCCGGCCAGCCGGCGGCCTCAAGGCCTATCCGCCGCGGCAGAAGGGGTCCTCCGATCGGCTCGTAAACTCCTATGGCTCGGGCTCGTGGGATGGATCCTGGCAGCCTCCACTGCCCTGCGCGCAGCCCCGATCCCCCTCTCCACCAGTCCCCCACCGGGAGACGCTGGCCCTTCAAACACCTTCCGCCCCTCCGTATCCCGGGCCGTACTTCTGGCGGGTCTCCTGCCCGGAGGGGGGGCCTTCTACCTGCGACAACCGGTCAAGGGCCTTCTCTTTGCCGGTGTGGAGCTGGTGCCCCTGGCCCTGGCCGGCCGGCACTACCGCACCTACCGGGCCACCGGCGACCGGACCGAGCTCCAGACGGCCTTCGGCTGGTTCATCCTCTTTATCGGCACCAAACTCTTCGCCATGGCCGACAGCTATGTCACGGCCAAACTCTGGGACTTCCAGGAGGCCCTTCGGCAGGTGGAACAGGATGTCCAGGTTCCCCCGGGAGGTGCACCGTGATGGATCATGAACACTACATGCGCATCGCCCTGGACCTGGCCCGCTGGCATCGGGGCCGCACCCGACCCAACCCCACGGTGGGCGCTGTGGTGGTCCAACAACACCGGATCGTGGGAATCGGGTATCACCTGGGCAAGGGCACGGACCACGCCGAGGTGGTGGCCCTGCGGAACGCCGGCGAGCTGGCCCGGGGAGCCACCCTGTATGTCACCCTGGAACCCCACTCCTTCCACGGTACCACCCCGCCCTGCACCCGAGCCATCATCCAGGCGGGCATTCGCCATGTGGTGGTGGCCGTACGGGATCCCTTCCCCCGCGTGCGGGGCGAGGGGATCCGCCAGTTAAAGGAAGCCGGGATCCAGGTGACCGAAGGGGTCCTGGCCGGGGAGGCCCGGGCCCTGAACGAGGCCTATTTCAAGTTCCACGAAACCGGCCTCCCCTGGGTCACCCTGAAGGTGGCCCTCACCCTGGACGGCTACATCGCCCAGCCCGACGGCACCGCCCGATGGATCACGGGCCCGGAGGCCCGCCGCTGGGTCCACCAACTCCGGGGCGAACACGACGCCGTACTGGTGGGCGCTGAAACGATCCGAAGAGACAACCCCCGGCTCACCCCGCGGGAGGTGTTCGCCTTCCATCCGCCCCTCCGACTCATCCTGAGCCGATCCCTGCAGTTTCCCCCGAACCCCCAGGTCTTCCAGACGCCCCCGGAAACCGTGGTCATCACCGATCACCCGGAGCCGCCCACATTGCCCGTGCCCGTGTGGCGGGTGGACTCCCTGGAGACCCCTGAACCCCTCCTGAAAACCCTGGCAGAACACGGGATCCAGAGCGTCCTGGTGGAGGGCGGAGCCCGGGTGTTCTCCTGGTTCCTGAACCACCAGGCTTTTGATCGGCTCATCCTGATCTACAACCCCCGGGTCCTGGGCCAGGGACTTGCCGCCTTCAGACATCTCCAGAGGACACTGGAGGACAAACCCGGATGGCACCGGGAGGCGATCCAGGCGTTCGGGTCCGACCTGGCCGTATCCTTTAGGCGAAACCCCGAACCCCTGTAGAAACAAGGAGGTACCCATGTTTCCCTGGTGGGTGCGTTTGCTCTTCTTTGCCTTTGTCGTCTATTCCGTGTGGTACTTCCTGCGGTCCTTCGGGCTCCGCATGCG
>CAZXAO010000153.1:0-4903 GCA_964638465.1 uncultured bacterium
GGCCGTGGTCACCGTGGACGCTGACCTGCGGTCCATCACCCCCGAGTGGATCCAGAACCTGGTCAACCCTATCATTGACCTGGGCTACGACTTCGTGGCCCCCCTGTATCGCCGCTACAAGTACGACGCCACCATCACCAACACCATCGCCTACACCCTGACCCGGGCGCTGTACGGCCTGCGGGTGCGACAGCCCATCGGCGGCGACTTCGCCTTCTCCCGGGCCATGGTCCGGGAGTACCTGGAACACGATGTCTGGGAAACCGACATCGCCCGCTTCGGGGTGGACATCTGGCTGACGACCCTGGCCATCGTCCATCGGTTCCGGATCGTCCAGGCCCGCCTGGGCGTCAAGGTCCACGACACCAAGGACCCCGCCACCCACCTGGGCCCCATGTACCGCCAGGTGGTGAGCACCATCTATGCGCTGATGGAACAGTATGTGGACTTCTGGCGGGAGATCCGCCAGAGCAAGGAGGTCCCGGTGACCGGCGAGGAACCCCCCGGTGAACCCCGACCCTTCAGCATCAATGTGGATGCCCTGATTGAGTACTTCCGGCTGGGCATGAAGACCTTTGGCCCCTCCTGGAAACAGGTGGTCAATCACAAAACCTACCGTCTGCTCCAGAAACTGGCGAAAACGCCTCCCCAGGAGTTTAACCTGCCCGTGGAGGAATGGGCCCGGATCGTGTACGACTTCGGCGTGACCTACCACACCCTGCCCCGTCAGCGGATCAAACTCATTGAGATCATGATCCCGTTGTACTACGCCCGCGTGGCTTCCCTGGTGAATGAACTTCGGGAGGTGCCGGACGCCGAGGTGGAACGCTTCTTTGAACGGGACGCCGAGGCCTTTGAAAAGACCAAACCCTACTTGATCCGCCGGTGGGACGAGGCCGAACGCCATGCCGCCGCAGGGGGCTACGCCGGAATGATCCTCTAAACCCTCAGGCTGCCTGAGACCAACGGCCATCCCGGTATAATTCCCGGGATGGAACTGGTCAGCGTGGCCTTCCCGGGGACCAATGTTCAACCCTTCACTTATGGGGTCCCGGAATCGGTACCTCCCGGCACCTTGGTGCTCACGGAACTGGGGCCCAGGCTCCGGATCGGCGTAGTGTGGGCAGACAAGGCTCCGCCGCCACCAGCCCACGCAGACCTCAAACCCGCTCTGCCTCTGGGAATCCAGATCCCCGGGTCGCTTATGCGTCTGGCCCACTGGATGGCCCGGTACTACATGGCAGAGCCCGGCGTTGTGCTCTCGGTGGTACTTCCCCCCTCCCTGAGCCGCTGGCAGGACTACCGGGTCCAGGAGGATCCTCCTCGTCGCCTGGGAACCCTGGTCAAACGGCAGGGCCTCGGCCTTCCGGACCTGATCCAACTCCACACCGACGGTCAGTTATCCCTGAGCCCTCCGGCTTCCCGCCCTCTGGAAACCGACCCGCTTCCCTTGCCCCTGCCCTCCTCTCCCACGGAGGACCAGCGACGGGCCCTCCAGACCCTCTGGCCCTACCTGCAGCCTCCCCGGTTTCGGCCCTTCCTGCTGTTTGGCGTCACCGGCTCCGGCAAGACCATGGTGTACCTTTGGCTGGCTCAACGGGTGCTCAACGAGGGCCGCTCTGCCCTGGTGCTGGTGCCCGAGATCGCCCTCACCCCCCAGCTGTTGGGGCAGTTCTATGGGTTGATGGGTCGCCGGGTGCTGCCCTACCACTCCCGCATGGCCCCAGCCGAGCGACTCTATGTGTGGTGGGAAGTTCAGAAGGGCCCCCGGGTGGTGGTGGGACCCCGCTCCGCCCTCTTCCTTCCCTTCCACGATCTGGGCCTCATCGTGGTAGACGAAGAACACGACACCTCTTACAAGAACCAGGATGCCCCACGGTATCACGCCCGGGATGTGGCCGTGTATCGGGCCAAACTGGAAGGAGTCCCGGTGGTCCTGGGCAGTGCCTCCCCCAGCCTGGAGTCCGTCTACAACGCCCTCCGCCGGCGATACACCCTGATCACCATGAAACACCGGGTCCGCGGCTACTGGTTTCCCCGGATTACGGTGGTGGATCTCCGCCAGGAAGAAAGTCCGGGCATCGTGTCCCTGACTCTGATGGAACACCTGGCCCGAACGGTGCGGGAGGGAAAACAGGCGATCCTGTATTTGAACCGCCGGGGCTACGCTCCGATGCTCCTTTGCCGCCGTTGCGGCTACATCCCGCGGTGCCCCCGCTGCGATGTGGCCCTGACCTTTCACCGGGAAGTCGGGGTGCTGCGGTGTCACCTCTGTGATCACCAGGAGGCCGTGCCCGATACCTGCCCCCGGTGCGGTGCCCCTGCCCTGAAACCCCTGCGGTTCGGCACCCAGCGGGTGGTGCGACAGATTCAGGCCACCCTGCCCCGGGTGCGGGTGGAGCGACTGGACCTGGATCGCACCCGGCGGCGCCACGAACTGGAACGCATTTACCGGGAAATGAAGGAAGGCCGGATCCAGATTCTGGTGGGGACCCAGATGGTCACCCAGGGCCTGGACTTCCCCCGGGTAGATCTGGTGGCCATCCTGGATGCGGACCATGACCTGGGGTTTCCGGATTTTCGGGCGGAAGAACGGGCGTTTCAACGGTTCCTGCAGGTGGCGGGTCGGGCCCGCCGCGGCGGTATCGTGGTGGTACAAACCCACTCCCCCGAGGCCCCGCCCCTTCAGGCTCTGGCCTCCGGGAAGACCTGGGCCTTTCTCCTCCAGGAGATGGAACGCCGCCGGCACCTGGGGTATCCGCCGTATCGGCGGCTGATCCGGGTGGAACTGGCCGGTGCTGAGCCGGAGAAACCCCAGAAACTGGGGGAGACCTGGAAACGCCTGCTCCTGGAAGCTGGCCACGACCTGGAGGTTTTGGGGCCCTCGCCCTGTCCCCGACGGCGGGTGGCCGGCCTGTATCGGTATCACCTGCTCCTGCGGTTCCGTCGGCCCTACGAGGGTCAGGAAGCCCTGCAGCGGGTCATGGAACAGCACCCTGCCCCCCGGAACCTCCGGGTCAAGGTAGATGTGGACCCCATGGACCTCCTGTAGGCTGCCTCCCTGAGAGCCGAGGCTTCTCGTACCTGATGTCTGGCCCCCGGCGGTATAATTTGCTGTATGCAAGGAACTGCCAGAGATTCCAGTGTTCCGCGGGTTTTGACCATTGCCGGAAGCGACTCCGGGGGCGGAGCCGGCATCCAGGCCGACCTCAAGACCTATCTCGCCCACCGGGTCTTCGGAATGTCCGCCATCACCTCGGTCACGGCCCAGAACACCCAGGGGGTCCTCGGGATCCACGACCTCCCGGCTGACTTCGTCGCCCTTCAGATCCGCGCCGTTCTGGAGGACCTCGGCACCCGAGTGATCAAGACCGGAATGCTCTCCAACGCAGAGATCATCCGGGCGGTTGCCCAGACCCTTCGGGAATACCGGGTGCCCTATGTGGTGGTGGACCCCGTGATGCGAGCCAAGGGCGGTGATCCCCTGCTTCGGCCCGAGGCCCAGGAGGCCCTGATCCAGGAGATCCTGCCCCTGGCCACGGTGGTCACCCCGAACCTGCCCGAGGCGGAAGCCCTTACGGGCCTCCGGATTCACTCGCTGGAGGACATGAAGGAGGCGGCCCGCCGGATTCATCAACGGGGCCCCCGGTTTGTCCTGGTCAAAGGGGGACACCTGGCCTCCTCGGACCGGGCGGTGGACCTGCTTTATGACGGCCAGCAGTTCCACCGCTACGAGGCCGACCGGATCCTGACCCGGAATACCCACGGGACCGGGTGTACCTTCGCGTCGGCCATTGCCGCCAACCTGGCCCTGGGCTATGACCTCTACGAGGCCGTGGACCGCGCCAAGGCCTATGTCACCGGGGCAATCCGCCACGCCCTCCCCCTGGGGCAGGGCCACGGCCCCCTGGACCACGCCTTCCGAATCAAACCCACCCGGGTGGAATACGACGAGTTCGTCCGGCTGGATCTCCGGGTGGGCCGGGTGCTTTCGGCCGAACCCCTGAAGGGGGCCCGGGTGCCCGCCTACTGGATGCAAATTGATCTTGGAGAGGCAGGAGTCCGGGGAACCAGTGCCCGGATCACCCGGCGGTACCGTCCGGAAACCCTGGTGGGCCGACTGGTGGTGGTGGTCAACAACTTCCCACCCAAGATCATTGCCGGGAAACGGTCAGAGGTGCTGGTCCTGGGGGCCATTCCCGAGGAGGGGGATGTGGTGCTCCTCCGGCCCGACGAGGAGGTGGAACCGGGCACGGCCGTGGCCTGACAGCGTATAATTGCTCCAGGACTATGGATTTCCTGAAGATCGGATTCAAAGACCTCCTGGACATTCTCATTGTCTGGTTCCTCTTTTACCAGATTCTCAAACTCTTTCGCGGCACCCGAACCGCCTACATCGTGTTTGGGCTCACCGGCCTGGCCGTCGTTGCCCTGCTGGCCCAGTTCCTGAACCTGGAAGCGTTGAATTCCATCATCCAGGGTGTGGAAACCGTCGGCGTGCTGGCGTTGATCATCATCTTTCAGCCGGAGATCCGCCGGGTCCTGGCCAACCTGGGCCGCACTCCCTGGGTCCGGCGCCTGTTCCGGGAGCCCTACCCGGAGATGACCACGGTCCAGGAGGTGGCCCGTGCCGTCTTCCAGCTCCGAAACATGGGTCTGGGGGCGCTCATCGTCCTTGAACGCCAGGTGGAACTCACAGATCTGATTGAGGAGTCCGGGGTCCGGCTGGATGCCCAGGTCACCGCTCCCCTGCTGGTCTCTATCTTTCTGAAAACCTCACCCCTGCACGACGGGGCGGTGGTGATCCGGCAAAACCGGGTGATCGCCGCCCGGGTCTGCCTGCCCCTGTACTCCGGAGCCCACCCGCTGCCCGAGGAGTTGGGCACCCGCCACAAGGCGGCCA
>CAZXAO010000154.1:0-4892 GCA_964638465.1 uncultured bacterium
TACGGCCTATTTGACCTTTGACGATGGGTTTGGGTCCGTGTACCGGGTGGCCCTGCCCGAAATGCGGAAATTTGGCGGGGTGGGTGCCGTCTTCGTCCCCACGGCCTTTATCGGACGCGACAACACCTGGGATGCCAGCTTTGGGATCCGGTTTCGCCACCTCTCGGCCCTGGAACTTCAGGAGCTCCACCGGGCCGGCTGGCTCGTGGGAAGCCACGGCCACACCCACCGGGACCTCACCCGGCTCCCGGACGCTGAGGTCCGCCGGGAGCTGGAAATCTCCGCCACCGTTCTGCGCCGTCTCCTGGGCGTTTCTCCCCGGGCCCTGGCCTATCCCTTTGGCCACTGGCATCCCCGGCTCTGGCCACTGGTGCAGCAGGCCGGGTACCAGGTGGCCTTTGCCGGTCCCCGGGGTGATCCGGCTTCGTCCCTGGCCGTTCCCCGTTGGGGCGTGTACCTCATTGACCTCACCCTATCGGCCAAGGTGGATCCGTCGTTGCGTCCTCTGGAACGCCAAAAACTCCGATGGATTAACGCCTTTGCCCATCTGAGCAGCTGGGCCATGCACCGGTGGCCGATCCTGGCCTGGCTGTCCAGAATGAGGCCGCCCGAGCCATGATCTTCGTGGGCGTGGACCTCGCCTGGTCGCCGCAACGAACGAGCGGCGTGGTGGCCCTTCACCCCGTCCCAGATTCCCGGGGCAGGGTGAAGGTGCGAACCCTGTGGGCGCACCTTTTTCCAGATCACAGATCCCTGCTCCGGTTCCTGCTGGATCTGGACCCCCCGGAGGCCCATGGGCTCCTGGTGGATGCCCCCCTTCGGGGATCGGGCCCCTTCCGGCCGGCAGAGCGGGCCCTGATGCCCCTGCTGCGGCCCCTGGGGATTGGCCTCCTGCCCGTGCCCCATCTCAACCTGGATCCCCTGTTGACGCCCCTTCGGGCCCGGGGGTACCGGCTGTATCCGGAGGATTTCGGGCAACTCTGTCGCCGGGGCGGCTGGATCGTGGAGGTCTATCCTCAGGCCACGGCAGCGGGCCTGCTGCGGCAGCGGTTGCCCTACAAGCGGGGGCCCGCGGAGGCCCGACGCCGGGCCTGGCACGGGGTTCTCCGGCGTCTGGAGATCCGGTTGGCCTCCTTCGGGATCCATCTGGAAGCGGTCCCCGAGATCGGGTCCACGCACCTGAGGGATGCCTGGGTGGCAGCCCTGGGAGCGGTGGTGGCCTGTCAGACGGGTGGGGGCAGAAGGTTCCCGGAGTTCCCTCCGGATGAACCCTACCTTTGGGTCCCCTGGCTTCCGGAGGAGAGAGCATGAACCGGGTGTGGCTCGCGCTGCTCTCCTCTGCCCTGCTCTGGAGTACTTCCTTTGCGGTGATCCGGCAGGCCTTGGCGTACTGGTCCCCGGTGCCCCTGCTCACCGGGCGGTTCCTGGTGGCCGGACTCCTGGCGCTTCTGTGGCTCCTCCGGCGTTCGCCCCGGATCCTGGGGCATCCCGCCGTGGCCTTCCTGGGTCTCATCAACGCCCTGGGCTTCTATGCCCAGTTTCGGGGTCAGGAAACGGTAACCGCGGCCACCGCCTCCTTCCTCATCAACACCTATGTGGTGTATGTGGGGCTTCTTGCCTACCCGCTCCTCCGGGAGCCCCTGACCCGGCTCCAGATGGCCTCCGTGGCCTTGGCCCTGCCCGGGATCTATCTCATGTCCCGGGAACCGGGTGTCCCCCGGGGACTCCAGTTCAGCCCCGGAGCCCTGTGGATCCTGCTGGCCAGCTGGATCTGGGCGTTCTACATCCTCTACTCCCGAAAGGCGGTAAAGCGCCTTGACGCCAGAGAGGTGGCCCTGGGGGTGATGGTCTGGACCCTGGTGCCGCTCTTGCTCTTTGTACCGCACCTTGGCGCTCCCGCAAAGGAACCGGGCTTCTGGCTGGTCAGCGGATACCTGGGGGTGTTCTGTTCCCTGGTGCCCTACTTCCTCTATGTGTACGGGCTCCAGCGGGTTCCCGCGGTGCCGGCCTCGGTGGTGCTGCTCCTGGAGATGGTTCTCGGGGCCCTGTGGGGGATTCTGTTCCTGGGAGAGCGCCTCAGTGCACTCCAGGGATGGGGAGCAGGGCTGCTGCTCCTGGCCGTGCTGCTGCAGTTCCTGGGTGCCCGGGAGACCTGAGAGCCGGGGCGACCTACTTCCAGCGGAGCAGAACCGCCTCCAGGGCCAGCGCCAGCAGGGCAGCCACCAGAAGGCCAGGCCGCAGATCCACAGGCCGGGAGGCTGCCAGTTCCTCCCACGACAGCACCCGGGAGCCGGGGGCCATCACCTGTTGCCACTGTTCCCGGGAAGCCCGAACCGGGTCCGATTCCTCGGCCGGGCACACCACCGTAAGCCGGGCCAGGGTATCGGTGCCCGCCAATATCCGGTAATAGCCTGCCCGGAGCAGCGTCAGCCGGAGAGCCGGACGGCCTTCGTGTTCGCTCGGACTCAGTATGCGAGACTCGCCGGCGCCCTGGAGCAGGTAGGGGGGAGAGGTGTTCTCTGGCAGAGGAAGGATCCAGGGGGTTCCAGCTTTCACGCCGTTTGCCAGGGTGATGCCGTCTGCGTTCGCCACGGCCAGACGATAAAAGAGCCGGACAAAGGCTGGTGTGAGTACCCAGGGGCCAGCGCGGTCGGGGTCCAGACCAAAGAGCACCACCCTCCCCTGCTCCACCACCACGGCCCGGCCCTCGTCGCTCTGTACCTGGATGTGTCCGCTTCCGGTCAGGGGCGTGGCCCGTAGGGCTTCGCCGTCCACCCTCAGGTTTTGTGGAGGATCGGCCTGCAGGCCCAGCAGGCGGGCCCAGGTGCCCGTGGTGTCAAAGATCAGGATGCGCTGACGGGTGTGGAGCAACCAGGACCGGAAGGAAGGCCCGGGGGCGGACACCCCATAGAAGAGCACAACGCTGTAAGGGGCCAGCTGAGCCGGATTCGGCACCCTGGGGAACCGGTGCACCCGGAACAGGGCCGGGGTGCCTTCGGGTTGCACCAGGGCCTGCAGTACGGGCGAGGAGGAGCCCACCCAGGCCAGGTCTTGCCGGCCCACCGTCTGCACCACCAGATCCCGATGGTCGTCGCAGGGGAAGTCATCGGCTGGCCGGAGGGTAGCCTGCACATGGCCCTCGGCGTCAGGGACCACCTGCAGATCGGTTTCCCATTCCCCCTTCGCCGGGATCTCCACCTGACGGTGGAGGGCCTCCCGGCCCTCCAGGGTGAGGATCCTCCGGGCCGGTTGATCGCCGAAGTTGCGCAGGCGGACCCGGACCCGGAGAGGAAACCCCTTCAGGGTGTAAGGAGAGAGGGCGGTAAGGGCTTCCACTTGCACATTGGGGCGCTGGCTGTCCCCCAGGAGCACCACCACCCAGGGGATGGGTGAACGGTGCAGACCCACGAATCCGGAGGCCTGGCCATCGGTGAGAACGAGCACCGGACCGGGCAGAGACCGGAGAACGGCGTACCGGGTGGCGAGGTCGGTCCTCTGGTACCGGGGCAGGATCCGGTCGGCAAAGGTCACCCATCGGGCCTCTGGCCACCACAGGCGCAGCTGGGGAAGCATCCGGGTCAGGGAGGTGCCCGGTCGGTACATGGAACCCGAGGCGTCCAGGGCCACGGTCCGGATCACAGGAAGGGCCCCCCATCGGGGACCAGCCAGAGCCAGAAGGGCCAGGGCCAGGGCCAGCATCCGAAGGAAGAGCACGAGCCACTCCACGGGTCGGCTGCGGTACCGTCCCTGGTGTTGGGCTTGGGCCAGCAACCAGACCCAGGGGAAGGGTCGTTCCCGTCGCCGGCGTCTCCCCAGAAGGTGGAGCACCAGGGGCAGGAGAGCCAGAGGGAGCCACCACAGGACACCGGGATGTAGAAACCTCACGGCAGCCGCTCGCGTTTTTTCAGATAGAACAGCAGGGCTCGGTCAAAGGGTTCCCGGGTGTTCAGGAGCTGGTAATCAATGTTCCGGGCCCGGAGGGTACGTCGCAGGTGTTCCAGGAATTGGTGCAATCGGTGCCGGTAGTCCTTCTCGTAGACCCGGGGATCAAAGGCCAGGCGTTCGCCGGTTTCCAGATCCCGGTACACGGCCGGCCCGGTGCCGGAGAGGTGCATCTCCTCAGGGGCGACCAGGTGGAACACGATCACCTCGTGTTGGCGTTGTCGCAGAAAACTCAGGGCCTTGAGAAGGGGGTCGGGCCGGGTCATCAGGTCGCTGAAGAGCACCACCAGGCTTCGCTTCTTCAATGCCTCGGTGAGCATCCTCAACGGGCGTTCCGGGGCCGAAGTTCCCCGGGGATGCAGTCGGGCCAGCGTGGCCAACAGGTCATTGAGGTGCAGGCGGGAGGTGCGCGGAGGCCGGTACTCCACGATGCCCCCGTTGAAGGCCAGGAGGCCGGTGGCGTCCCGTTGTAGGTAAAAGAGATAGGCCAACGCAGCCGCCAGGCTGACGGCATAGGCGAACTTGTTGTGGACGCCCTCGGGATAGTTCATGGAGCCCGAGGTGTCCAGAAGCAGGTATGCCTGCAGGTTGGTCTCTTCCTCAAAGCGTTTCACGAAGAAGCGATCGGAGCGGGCATAGGCCTTCCAGTCCACCCAGCGGGGATCGTCGCCCGGGGTGTATTCCCGGTATTCCTTGAACTCCACAGAGAAGCCGTGGTACGGACTCCTGTGCAGGCCCACGAGGAACCCCTCCACGATCAGGCGGGCCCGCAGGGAGAGGTCACGAATCCGGGCCACCTCCTCGGGTTGCAGGAACCGTCGGGCTTCCAGGTGGAGCTTCATGGGGTCAGCGAGAACCGATCCACCGGTTCGCCGGCCAGGTTCCGGACCTCCACCCTGAGGCCGCCGGGCGTGGCCTCTATGAGGGCATAGGTCTCCTGCAGGGAGAGG
>CAZXAO010000155.1:0-4865 GCA_964638465.1 uncultured bacterium
CGGTACTCATCAGGCCTCAAGCCAGCAAGGTGCGCCGCCTCCTGGATGGCCGAAACCACGCCCCCCAGGGAATCCACGAGGCCCAGGTGCCGGGCTCGCAGGCCCGACCACACACGACCCTGGCCGATGGAGTCCACGCGTGCCTCAGGCATCCCCCGCCCCGTGCTCACCCGGCGGAGGAACACCTGATACCCCCGATGCAGGTATCGTTCCAGGCTGGCCAGTTCCTCCGGCGTCATGGGTCGCCACAGGGACCAGCCGTCGGCGTGGGGAGAGAGGAGCACGGTATCCCGTGTCAGGCCCCATCGCTGGAACAGGCGGCCAAAGGCCAATTTTGTGGCCAGAATGCCGATGGACCCCGTGATGGTACTCCGGTCGGCAAAGATCCGGTCTGCTCCGCAGGAGATGTAGTAGCCGCCGGAGGCCGCCAGATAGCCCATGGACACGATCACCGGTTTCTTCCGCCGCAGGTCCTGGATCGCCTGCCAGATGATGTCCGATGCCAGGGCCGAGCCGCCGGGAGAGTTCACCCGGAGCACCACGGCCTTCACCTGGTCCTGGCGTCGCAATCGCTGGAGGAGCGACACCACGGAAGAGGAGCCGATGTACTTACCGCCGATGATGGGCCAGGGCGAGGTGCCACTCTGGCCGGTCACGATGCTGCCCTCCAGGGACACCACGGCCACCTGCGCCGGGGGTGGACCCCAGCGGAAGGTCTGGAGGTTCACACCCTGGCCAGCGTAGGCCTCCAGGGAGCGGCTCCGGTGGACCTTCCAGAGGTGTTCCAGGGTTTCCCTGAGCCGATGCCGGGGCACGAGGGTATCCACCAGTCCCAGGGAGCAGGCCTGTTCAGCGTCCCCCAGGAAGCCTGCATAGAGCAGGGAATCCAGCCGGGTGGAATCCAGAGAGGCCCGGCGGCGCAGGGCCTCCCGCACGACCCCTGCGATGTCCTGCAGCAGGGCCCGGGTCTGTTCCCGGTCCGCCTCGGACATCCGGTCCCGGATCAGGGGTTCTACGGCCGACTTGTACCGGCCGATGTGGGGTGCCTGGACCTCAATGTCCAGTTTCTCCAGGGCGTGCTTGAGGTACACCTTTTCGGCCCCCAGGTCCACCAGGATCACCATCCCTGTGGGGGGCATCAGGATCCGGTCGGCGCCGCTGGCGAGGTACCAGCCCTTGAGGGTGAGCATTTCCAGGTAGGCGGCCACCGGCTTCCCCTGACTCCTCAGGGAATCCAGGGCCTGATGGACCTCTTCTATCTGGTTCCAGGTGAGGGCATTGGGGTTTTCCACTTCCAGGAGCACCCCGCGGATGCCCGGATCGCGGGCCGCCCGATGCAGGGCCAAAAGGAGTTCGGTAAAGGACGGGCGCCGGTGGAACAGACCCTTCTGGGGGTCCTCGGAAAGGCTTCCCCGAAGACGAAAGGTGAGATACCGTCGGCCCGGTGTCCAGGAGGGGTACGGGTGCCGTGAGAGGGCCGCGGTAAACCGGGAAGACTGATCCTGGTGGTACGCTCCTCCGACCCGGAGGTTCGCCAGGGCCACATCCAGGCCGGCGAAGATGCGGGGATCCTGGCCCTCCAGGCGGGTCTCCAGTCCTCCGGTCAGGTGCACCCCGGGCAGCACCCGGGCGTTCATCCCGAGGGCCCACCTCCCGGTGGTGGAGGAAATTCGTTCCAGGTCCATCAGCTCCAGGTCGGCGTAGAGGGTCAGGCGGTCGGTGCCCGGTCGGAGGGCCAGGCCCAGGGCGCCCCCGGTTTCGTGGTCTGGGCGGGTCGTCATCCGGGCTCCCAGGGAAAGGAAGCGAACCCGATAGAGGGCACCCAGCGTGACTTCCAGAGGGTTTCCGGTCTGCAGGGCCAGGCCCAGGTGGAACGGGCCCCGGACGGTCATCCCCGCTCCCAGGCGGACCTGGCGATCCTGGTTCACTGCATAGGCCACCGGTCCAAAGGCCGAGGCGAGCCAGCCGGTCCGGTCCTGTGCGGAGCCGGTAATCACGAGGCCCTGGAATCCTCCGAGAGCTGCGGGGTTCGTCCAGAGGGCCAGTTCTGGCGGCACGGCCGACACCGAGGAGCCGCCCGCCAGGAATCCCACGATCAGGGTCCAGAGGCTGAGCATTTCACGACCTCCCCTGCAGCAGGTAAAGGCCCAGAAGGATCAAAAGCAGGGGCCACAGACGAAACAGGTCCCAGGCCGGAAAGAGTTCACCGACGAGCAGGAGCGCACCCACCACGATGAGGAGGATCCCGGTGTTTCTGCGGACCCGTCGCAGGTGTTCGGCATCTGGCTCCTGCACGGGTTCCGGGGTTCCCTCCAGGGGTTCCTCGGGGATCAGGATCCAGGCCACCAGGTAGATCAGGACCCCCACGCCGGAGAAAAGGAGAGCCAGGAAGACGAGCCGCACCAGGATGGGGTCCACCTCCAGGTACTCGGCGATGCCACCGCACACGCCGGCCAGCATCCGGTCCTTGCGGGACCGATACAGGCGGCGGGGTACGCTTCGTTTCTCCTCGTTCATGGTCCTCTCACCTCCGGGGTTCTTCAGGGATCAGCGCCCAGGCGGCCAGGTATAACAGGAGCCCCAGGCCGCTCATCAGGCTCAGGGCCACAAACCCCAGACGGAAGAGCACAGGGTCCAGGCCCAGGTACGCCCCGAGACCCCCGCACACGCCGGCGATCATACGGTTCCTTCGCGAGCGGTAGAGCCGCTTCGGGGCAGGGGCCATGATTCACTCCTGCCGGAGGCCTGATTTCCCCCGGAGCCCGTGGACCGGGAACCGTCCCGGGGTCCACACCTGCTGGCTGAGGGCGACAAGGTCCTGGTCGTCCACCCGACCGTCCCGGTTCACATCCGCAAGATCCAGGGGATCGGGGGTTGCACCCTGGAAGTACAGGTAGCGGGCCAGGAGGTCCAGGTCGTGGGCCGTCAGCAGGCCGTCCTGATCCAGGTCGCCTGCAAGGCCCACCACCAGGGTCACGGGCACCGGCACCTCCGGGTTTTCGGGGTCATTGCACTGCACATAAAGGGTATCGTCGTAGGTGCCGTTCTCCAGCCCTCTGGCGTCCAGGACCACCCGGATCTGGGTGGTCTCGCCCGGGGCCACGGTGCCGCCGGTGGGCGAAAGCCGGATCCAGGACGGCCGGACCTCCACGGCCAGGGCGTTCTCCAGGTAGGCAGCGTTGTACACCACCTGCAGTCCGTCGGTTCCGTCGGCGTTCTCTATGCCCACGGTGGCCGAGGTCAGATCACCCTGAAGATCCTGGTACTGGAACAGGATGTGGCCGTCGGGGTACAGGATCACCTCAAAGGTGTAGGGGGCGGAGGCCCCGTAGTGGGGCACCTGGAACCATTCCACCACGAAGCGGTCGTTGCTGGCATCGTAATAGGTGTACACCTCACCTGCGGAGGAGGGGTTCAGATCGTCCCAGAGGGGAGCGATGAAGGCGTTGGGATCGTCGGTCGTGGGGATGGGATCGTTCGTAAAGTCGGTGCCGTCGGTGCCAAAGGTCAGGTAGCCGTTGGAGGATACCTTCACGGTGGTGTAGCTCTCGCCGTAGAAGGGGAAGGTCCAGGGAAGGGACACCTCGGCACCATCGTCGTCCCCCAGGTTCAGGGCATTCCCGAGGCCAGCGATCTCCACCCACTCGTACACGGGCCCATCCGGTTCCCGGGAGTCCCTCCAGGTGTACCCGAATCCATCGGGCCCCCCTGCATCCCTGGTCTGGGCAAAGCCCCGGGGCTCAGGGGCACCTTTGCCCGAGGCCTTGATGGAGGGCACCCAGGCAAAGCGGGGAGCCCGAAGAGTACGGCTACCCGGCCCACGGCTCACCTGGAACCGGAGCACCTGTTCGCCCAGGTTCTGCAGCGTCAGGAATCGGACCACCGAGTCCCCGGGCAGGGTCACGCCGTGGAGGCTCTCCGGCGAGAGCACCAGGTGGGGAGGTTCTCCGGTGGGTTCCAGGAAGAAGTCCATGATGCTCTGCAGGAGGGCCGTCTTGCTGCTGGTGCCGTTGTCCTGCAGCCCGGCCAGCTCAAAGGAGAGGCCCACGGTGCGGTAGGTGCCGGCGTCGTTGGCCACCCCGCAGCCGTAGGAGGGGCTGGAGTTCTCAAAGATCAGGAAGGCGCTGGGATCCCCGGCCTCCAGGTGGTCCACCCAGTTGTTCTCGCCCGTGTAGGAAAAGCTCATGCCCTGGGTGAAGGTCCCTGCAACCCCCTGCACCGTGGCCAGGTCGCCGGAGCCATCGGCCGTGGCCTGGATCCCAAAGGAGGGGCCAAAGTCATGGCCACCGGCGGAGTTCGGGTCGTAGTACCACACATCGCCTCCCTCCAGGTAGACACGGCCGCCCTGAGCCAGGTAGTCCTCAATCCATTGGGCCTCGCTGCTGCCCTCCAGGATCCGATAGTTGTCGCTGTACATGCCCACGCACACGAAGAGGCTCTGGTAAGCGGACAGTTCGTCGGCATAGTCGGCCAGGTTCGTGGTGTAATCCCCGGTGTACTGGAGGGAGTCCTTGAGGATGCTGTAGATCACCGGACCGGAGGAGTGGTTGGGGTCCGGGTCCCACACCAGGAAGTGGCCACCGACGCCGATCTGCACCTGGAGGGTATCCACAAAGGTGTAAAAGCCGGAGGACCACTGCACCGTAAAGGTCGCTACATGGTGTAGAGGGGTTTGAGGATCCGAGCGGAACACGAAGCCGGATCCCTGGATTTCGTGGTCCACCGGTACGGTGCCGTACTCGGCCACGGAGTCCAGGAGGGTGATGTAGGGGTCCGTGGTCCGGAGAAGCCCCTGGACGCCAGCCAGGTCCAGGTGTCCGGTGTTCCGCACCGAGGGGAACAGGGCGACCCGCTCCCCGGGGTCT
>CAZXAO010000156.1:0-4841 GCA_964638465.1 uncultured bacterium
CTCACGCTGAGGGCCTGGTGGCCCTGTCGGGCTGCCTCAAGGGGCCCCTGGCCCAGAAACTCCTGGAGGGCAACCGGGATGAAGCAGAACGCCTGGCCCACGAGCTCGTGGACATCTTTGGCCGGGAGAACTTCTACATTGAGCTCATGGACCTGGGGGCCGAGGACCAGGAACGGGTGAACCCGGGCCTTGTGGAGATCGCCCGGCGGTTGGACCTCAAGCTGGTGGCCACCAACGATGTGCACTACCTGCGGCCGGAGGACCGCGAGGTACAGGACGCCCTGCTGGCCATCCAGACGGGAACCCGGCTCAACGAGGACAGGGGTCTGAACCTGGCCCATCTGGACCTCTACCTGCGGTCGCCGGAGGAGATGGCCCGGCGGTTCCAGGCCTACCCCGAGGCCCTGAGGAACACCCTGGAGATCGCCGAACGCGTGGAACTCCAGTTGACCCTGGACAAGACCCGGGTGAAGTTCCCCCGATTTCCCCTGCCCGAGGGCTTCTCCGATGCCCACGCCTATCTGGAACACCTGGCCCGGGAGGGGCTCCGGCGGCGCGTGGGGGATCCCCCGCCCCAATCCTACCTGGACCGCCTGAACCACGAGCTCTCCGTGATCCGCAACATGGGGTTCTCCAGCTACTTCCTGATCATCTGGGACATCGTGCGGAGGACCCGAGAAATGGGGATTCCGGTGGGGCCGGGCCGGGGATCCGCGGTGGGCTCCCTGGTCCTCTACAGTCTGGAAGTGACCCAGCTGGATCCCCTCAAGTACGGCCTGCTCTTTGAACGGTTCCTGAATCCCGAACGGGTTTCGCCCCCGGACGTGGACATTGACATCGCCGACACCGGCCGAGACCAGGTGATTGACTATGTCCGGAAGAAGTACGGGGCCGACAGCGTGGCCCAGATCATCACCTTCGGCCGGATGCTCCCCCGTTCAGCCATCCGGGATGTGGGGCGGGTGCTCGGGTTTCCCTATGCCGAGGTGGACCGCATTGCCAAGATGGTGCCCCAGGAGGCCAAAAGCCTCACCGAGGCCCTGGAACAGGCGCCGGAACTCCGGCGCCTTCTGTCAGACCCCCGCTACGAGAAGCTCCGGGACCTGGCCCTGCGGCTGGAGGGCCATGTGCGGAATGTGTCCACCCACGCCGCTGGCGTGGTGATCACGCCCGGAAAGATCTGGGACCATGTGCCCCTGTACAAGAACCCGGACGGCACGGTGTCCACCCAGTTTGACATGAAGTCCCTGGAGGACCTGGGGCTTTTGAAGGTGGACCTCCTGGGGCTTCGCACCCTCACCATTCTGCAGTGGTCCGAGGAACTGGTCCGGAGGAAGCAGCCGGACTTTGCCATTGAACGGGTGCCCCTGGACGATGCCCGGACCTTTGAACTGCTGAGTCGGGGCAACACCTGGGGGGTGTTTCAGCTGGAAGGTCGGGGGATGACCGAACTGGTGCGCTCGGTCCAGCCCACCCAGATTGAGGAACTCATCGCCATCCTGGCCCTGTACCGCCCCGGTCCCCTGAAGTCGGGGATGGTGACCCGGTATGTCCGCCGGAAACATGGACGGGAAAAGATTGCGTACCTGCTGCCCGAACTGGAGCCCATCCTGAAGGAAACCTACGGCATCATCGTGTACCAGGAGCAGGTGATGAAGATTGCCGAGGAGGTGGCGGGCTTTACCCTGGGACAGGCGGACATTTTGCGGCGGGCCATGGGCAAAAAGAAGATGGAGGTGATGCAGGAGCAGATCCAGCGGTTCATTGAGGGGGCGGTGCAGCGGGGGGTCCCACGGGAGAAGGCCCAGCAACTCATTGAGTACATCATCCCCTTTGCCGAGTACGGCTTCAACAAGAGTCACGCTGCAGGCTATGCCGTGATCTCCTACTGGACCGCTTACATGAAGGCCCACTACCTGCCGGAGTTCGCGACGGCCAACCTCTCGGCGGAAATGCACGCCAACGACAGCCAGAAGAAAATCAACAAACTGATTCGGGCACTACGACGGGAAGGGCTTCAGGTGTTGCCGCCAGACATCAACGAGAGTGAGTTTCATTTTCGGTTGCTGGACACCGGCGAGATCCTCTTTGGCCTTGGGGCCATTAAGGGTGTGGGCCGGAGTGCAGTGGACGAGATCCTCAAGGTGCGGCAGCTTCGCCCCTTCGAGTCCTTTGAGGACTTCCTGAACCGGGCACCGCGGCGCGCCGCCAACAAGAAGGTGGTGGAACAGCTCATCAAGGCCGGGGCCTTTGATCGGATGGAGGCCAACCGGGCGTATCTGCTGAAGAAACTGGAGGACCGGGGGAGCGGTCGGACCCTGCAGGTGGCCGCGTTGCCCGGGCTGTTCGGCGGCGGAGGAGGAGAAACGAAGGCCCGGGAGACCGGCAAACCACGATTCACCCTGGAGGATCGGCTCCAGATGGAAAAGGAAGCCCTGGGCTTCTACCTGACCGGGCATCCGCTGGATCCCTACCGTCCGCTGCTCCAGGCCCTGGCCATCCAGCGGTCAGGGGATCTGGAGGAAACCGACCTGGAGGAGGTGGTGCTGGCCGGCGTGCTGGTCCGGGTGCAGCGGAAGACCTCGCGTCAAAAGCGGCCTTATACGGTCCTTGTCTTTGAGGACCTGGACGGGGAGTTTGAGGTGGTGGACTTCAACCACGCCTCGCCGGGGAACGGAGCCGGGCACCGCGTGGGCCTGGTGTACCTCATCCAGGGGCGGCTCTCCGGGGACCAGGACACCAAGGGAGCCCGGATCCGGGTGAACCACCTGGAACCCTTAGAGGCCGCCGTGAGTCGGCTGGTCCGGGGGATCCTGGTGGAGGTGGACCTGGACCGGGTGGAGGACTGGATCCCGCAACTGCGGGCCCTGGAGGACCAGCACCGGGGGCGGGTGCCGGTGTTCTTCCATGTGCCGGGGATGGGGACCTTTGTGTCCCGCAACACCCGGTGGGCCCTCTCGCTTCCGCTGATGGAACACCTGGAGCGGATCTTGGGGGAGGGCCGGGTCCGGGTCCTCCTGGACCTCCAGCGGCTGACCGCCCAAGCTTAGTCCGGGATTTCTACGAAGATCTGGTCGTTTTCCAGGATCACCCGGAAGGTGCGGACGGGCAGGACGGCCGGAAGGGTCAACGCCCGGCCCGTGGCCAGGTCAAACCTGGCCCCGTGCCGGGGACACTTCACGCAGCAGCCATCCACGATTTCGCCCTCGGAGAGGAGGGCATCCTCGTGGCTACAGCGGTCTTCCAGAGCGTAGAACCGGCCCTGGACCCGAAACACGGCCACCCGCAGGTCCTCGGACACCTCCACGGACCGGGCCGTTCCCTCGGGGAACGCCTCCCGATGATCCACCAGGATCCTCCGGCTCATACGCCCTCCTGCCAGCGTTCCTCCAGAAGTCCGGCGAAGTGTTCCCGCAGGGGCGCCATAGGGATCTCGGCCAGGGCCGGGCTGAGGAAGCCCAGCACGATGGTCTTTTTGGCCTCGTTCTCGCTGAGCCCGCGGGTCTGGAGGTAGAACACCCTTTCCCGGTCAATTCGGCTTACGGTGGCCCCGTGGGTGGCTCGCACCTGGTTGGCTTCAATCTCCAGGCCGGGCACGGAGTCGGCATGGGCCCCCCGGTTCAGGATCAGGGAGTGGTCGGCCAGGTAGGAGTCGGCGAACTGGGCGTCCTTTTCAATCTTGATCATCCCGTAGAACACGGAGCGGGCCCGATCCCGGAGCACCCCCTTGGCCAGGACATTGCCCCGGGTTCTGAGCCCCTGGTGGTCCAGCAGGGTAGAGAGGTCAAAGTGCTGCCGATGGGTGGCGAAGAACACCTGCACATCCCGGGCCTCGGTATCGTCGCCGGCCAGCAGGGTGTTCATGCGACTGTAGGTGAGCCGGCCGCCCAGCCAGGCGGTGCTCCACTGGACCCGGGCCGAGCGGGCCAGCCGGGCCCGGCGGTGCAGGGCCACCCAGGTCTTCTGGTTCCAGTGTTCCATCAGGTGGATGCCCACCCGGGCTTCCTCTTCCACGAAGATCTCCTGGGTGCTGGCCACCAGGGCGGGTTCGGCCGCAGGACCGGACAGGGTCTCCAGGATCAGGTCCAGCTGGCTCCCCTGTTCCACCCGGATCACCGTGGGGGAGAACACGGCAGCCGCGGGTTCGGTGAGCACCTGGAGCAGGTACAGGGGGCGGGACAGGCTCTGACCCGGAGGGACCCGGAGGAACAGGCCCCCGGACCGCAGGGCGTGGACCAGGGCCACGAAGCGGTCTTCGGAGGGAGGGATCAGGTGGCCAAAGCCCTCGGCTATCTGGTCGGGCCGGGTTTTGATGGCCACATCAAAGTCCAGGACCTCCACGCCGGCCTGTTGATACTCCGCCGAGAGTCGCACCAGGGCCACCTCGGCATTCACCTGGACCACCACGCTATTCTCAGGGTCTCGCAGGACCTCCCGGAGATGGGCGGGCAGGAGGGGCATGAAGGAGGTGGCGGGATGCAGGGTCTGGAAGTCCTCCAGGTGGAGTCCCTGGAATCGGGTGTACCGGGACTCGGGCCACGGCAGGGTTTCCACCAGGTGCCAGGCCTCCTGGCGTTTCCGGAGCCACTCCCCGGGTTCCGACCTGGACTGAGCGATTTCCTTGAGGCTTTCAGGTTTGAGCGACAGGGCGTTCATCCTACGGAACCCTCCATTTCCAGCTCAATCAGGCGGTTGAGTTCCACGGCGTACTCCATGGGCAGTTGCTTGGTGAAGGCTTCAATGAAGCCGAGGACGATCAGGGTGTAGGCTTCGGACTCGGTGAGCCCCCGGCTCATCAGATAAAAGATCTGATCCTCGCCGATCCAGCCCACGGTGGCCTC
>CAZXAO010000157.1:0-4758 GCA_964638465.1 uncultured bacterium
GCGCACGGCCCGGTCCGACCTGGCCACCACCATCACGCTCGAGGTCTCCTTGTCCAGCCGGTGTACCACCCCGGGACGGGTCTTATCCGAGGTGGTGGGCAGGGCCGGATACCGGGCCAGCAGGGCGTTGATCAGGGTCCCCTCCAGGTTGCCCTTGGCCGGATGGACCACCATGCCCGCAGGTTTGTTGATCACCACCACATCCTCGTCCTCGTACAGGATGTCCACCGGGATCTCCTGGGGCACGATATCCAACCTGTCCCGCACCTCAAACTCGGCCACGATGTGGTCCCCGGCCTTGATCCGGTAGCCCGGTTTGGGGGCGGGCTCGCCGTTCACCCAGACCCGCCCCTCCTTGATCAGGTGGTCCACCTGGCTCCGGGTGAGCCCGATGCCCGAGATCACCAGGTAGTGGTCCAGCCGCATTCGGGCGTTCTTTTCGGAGACCACCCGCTCAAAGCGTTTCTTCATGGAACGGAAATTATACCGACGGGGAACCTAAGTTCGCGGATACTGCAGCACGAATCGCCGCCGGAAGGCGCGCACCCGGTCCACCCGGAAGGTGTCAAAGAGGAGCTGGAACCGGGCCTTGAGCGCCCGATTGTAGGCCTGGTTCTCCAGGGTGGCCGGTCGGTACTGCCAGGCCGGGCTCAGGCGGGCCAGGGCCCGTTCCAGTTGCCAGTGGTGCAGAAAGAGGTGACCGTGCAGGGCCTTCAGAGGCTGCAGATAGGCAGGCGGAAAGAGGTCCGGGGGCAGGGCCTGTCGGGCCAGCACCGCGTCCACCACCAGGCTGTCCACCTCGGTGTACTGCAGCACCCGACGCAGGGCCTCGCCGGAGATTCCGGCCTCTCGCAGCAGGTGTTGCCATGGCCGGGCCCCCACGATGGTTTTCCCCTGCAAACTGTCCAGCACGGGATTATGGATCCCCAGGCGGTGGAGTTCGGCCAGGGCCTCCTCGTCCACGATGTACACCATGGGGCGATACACCTGCTGCTGGAACACATTTTGCATAAAGAAGAGGCCGAAAAAGGAGAGCAGGCCCGCGGTGACCGGGGTCACCACCCATCCCCACACGATCCTCCGGAGTACGCCCAGATTCAGGGCCCGGCCGCCCCCTTTGGCCAGCCCGATGCCGATGACCCCGCCCACCACCGCCTGGGAACTGGACACAGGAACCAGGGGGATCGTGGGCAGATGGAGATGCATCAGGAGTTGTTGTAGACTCCGGGAGGCAAAGATGAAGAGCACCAGGGATTCGGCGGCCACCACGATCCAGGCGTCCAGAGGAGAGAGTTTCAGGATCTCGTTGCCCACGGTGCGGATCACCCGGTGGGAGTAGGTGAGGATCCCCACGGCGATGGCCAGGCCCCCTACCAGGAAGAGCACCTGGGTGCGGGTCAGGTGAAACACTCCAAAGGCCGCGATGTCCCGGAAAGGGTTGGACCCCACGAACACACCCATGACATTGGCGATGTTGTTGGCCCCCAGGCTATAGGCACCGAAGGCCGCGATGAGCAGGAGTCCCAAACGGGTGTAAAGATCCAGGTCCAGCAGGTGGATCCGAACCCGATACACCAGGATGCGGACCAGGTACACGCCCAGGAGGGCGAAGAGGGCGGTGAGCACCGGGGAGGCGACCCAGGTGGCCAGGATCTTGGTCAGGGTGGGGCGGTCCACGGGCAGGCCCACGAAGAGATCCCAGCCCACGATGGCGCCCACGATGGCCTGGGTGGTGGACACCGGCAGGCCGACCCTGGTCATCCAGGCTACCGTCAGGGCCGCGGCCAGGGCCACGGTGAAGGAGCCGCCCAGGGCATTGACGGCACCCAGTTTGCTATAAGTATGGGCAGGGCCAGCACCGCTGACCACGGCCCCCAGGATTACAAAAAGGGCGGCCACCGTCGCCGCCAGGGTAAACCGGAGCATCCGGGTGGCAACGGCCGTGCCGAAGACATTGGCGGCATCGTTGGCCCCCAGCGACCAGCCCAGGAACAGACCACTGGACAGGTAGAACCAGACCATCTCACACCAGGCGTTTGATCACATAGATGGACAGCCGATCGCCCACATCCTCCGCGCGGTCGGCCAGGTCCTGGATGAAGGCCACGAAGCTCCGGAGGTGCATCTTATGGCTGAGCCGCAGGTCCGTGCGGCCGAAGATCTGGCGTTTGAGTTTCTCGCCCACCTTGTCGGACTCCTTCTCGTAGAACATGATGCCGGCGATGTGGTTCTTCACTGCGGCGATGTCCTTGAAGTACGCCCGCACGGCGGCCACCATTTCCTCCACGGCCTTGAGGCTCACCTCCACCAGATTCTGCCAATCCTCCTGGTGTTCGGGCAGGATCTCGGGTCTCTCCACGGAGAACTCCACCAGACTATCGGCCAGGGCGTTGAGGACATCGTCGGAGTTCTCCAGGAGGGCCAGCACATCACCCCGGGCTTCGGGCAGCAGCATTTCGGCGTAGATGGTGTTCTCAATCTCCCGGCGGAGCGTGTCGGCCTTGCCTTCCAGGCGGTCCACCTCCTGGACCCGCTTTTCAAAGTCCTCCATTTGACCGGACAGGTAGTATTTCATCCCCTCACGGTACTCAAGCGAAGCCTGGAGGATGGTGTCCAGGAAGGCGTCAATTTTATTCTCAAGCTCCCTCGTTTTCTTGAAGAGCTGGAACATCACTGACCTCCAAAGTGGTTTCGCGAAGAGAAGCAGACTCCAGAAAGAAAATTCCGTCCGCGCGAACGGAACCCAAGGATACACCCGCCACCAGGGGGCTGCAAGCCGCGGGCCATATAATCCACAGGATTATGGTGGCCCTGGAACGCGTGGTATCCCGGGAGGAGGCGGCCCGGCAGGCCCGAAGGTGGCAACAACAGGGCCGGGTGGTGGTCTTCACCAACGGCGTCTTTGATTTGCTCCACCCGGGCCATGTCCTCTTCCTGGAAAGGGCCCGAAACCTGGGCGATGTGCTGGTGGTGGGGGTCAACACGGACGCCTCCGTACGGCGGCTTAAGGGTCCCCACCGCCCGATTTACCCCCTGGAAGCCCGGCTGATCCTGCTGCACGCCCTGCGGAGCGTGGACCTCCTGGTGCCCTTTGACGAAGATACCCCCGAACGCCTGATCCAGGCCGTTCGTCCCCAGGTGTTGGTCAAGGGGGCCGACTACCGGCCAGACCAGGTGGTGGGCCGCGCCTTCGTGGAATCCTACGGGGGCCGGGTGGTGCTCCTGCCCCTGGTCCCGGGATACTCCACCAGTAAAATCATTGAGCGGATCCGACAACGGCCATGACTGACACCTGGAAAACCCGTGCCACCTACCTGCTCTTCATCCTGCCCTTTACCCTGGTGTTCTTGGTGTTCCTGGGGCTTCCCTTCCTGTACGCCTTCTACCTTTCCTTCCACCGGATCACCAACCTGCTGAACATCCTCCATGGCCTGAAGTTTGCCGGCCTGGCAAACTACGCCTACATCCTGAAGGATCCTGAGTTCTACTGGGGAGTCGTGGCGAGTTTCTATTACGGTGCCCTGGGCATTCCTCTGGGGATCGCCGTATCCCTGGGCCTCGCCCTGCTGGTTCGCCCACGGCTGCCCGGTTTTCAGGTCTACCGTACCCTCTTTTTCCTGCCCTTCGTTCTGGATGCCTTCGTGGTGGGGATCGTGTGGACCTTCCTTTACGCACCCCGCTTTGGTCTCCTGACCCAGGTGCTCCACGCCCTGCACCTGGTTCCCCTGGACTTCGGGGTGCTGGCCCATCCCGCCACCGCGATGCCCGGCGTGGTGGTGGCCATGACCCTGAAGAACGCAGGGTTCGGCATGGTGCTCTTCCTGGCAGCCCTGGACAACATCCCCCCGGAAATCCTGGAGGCCGCCGAGATGGACGGCGCCACCGGCCTCCAGAGACTCTGGTTCGTGATCCTGCCCCAGTTGAAACCCGTGATGCTCTTCCTGGTGGTGGTGGGTATCATCGGGGCGCTGTCGGCCTTTGCCGAGTTCTACGCCATGACCGGTGGAGGTCCCACCCTCTTCCTGTGGGGCAAGCCCGTGGGCGCCACCAAGGTGGCCGGCTACTACCTGTTTGAACACTTCTCCAACATGCGGGTGGGCATTGCAGCCGCCACCTCCTTCCTCCTCCTGATGCTCTCCCTTGGGATCTCCCTCGTGAGCATGCGCCTCTTCGGGAGGAGAGCATGAGCGCCAAACGCCTGTTCTGGCTTTACTTCGGTGCCACCCTTCTGGCCCTGGTGTTCCTGTTTCCCTACCTGTGGATGCTCCTCACGGCCTTCAAACAGGAGGGCTATGGCCTCGTGTTCTCCCTCCGGGTGCCCTATACCCTGGACAACTTCCACCGGGTGCTCTTCCAGTTCAACTTCGGCCGCTACTTTTTCAACAGTCTCGTGATCGCCACCGCCTCGGCCTTCTTCTCCACCCTCTTCGCCAGCCTGGCCGCCTATGCCTTTGCCAAGGGCCGATTTCCGCTTCGCAGAACCCTTTTTGTGGTTTTCCTGTCCTCCATGATGGTGCCCGGCCTCCTGTACCTGGTGCCCCAGTTCCTCATCGTGTACCGGCTCCACTGGATCAACACCTACTGGGGCATGATCGTCCCCCATCTGGCCAATGTCTTTGGCCTCTTCCTCCTGACCCAGTTCATCCGGGAAATCCCCGACTCCCTGCTGGAGGCTGCCCGCATGGACGGCGCCTCCGAATTCCGCATCTTCGGATGGGTAATCGTGCCCCTGGCGATGCCCATCATCGCCACCGTTTT
>CAZXAO010000158.1:0-2102 GCA_964638465.1 uncultured bacterium
GGGATAAAAACGAAGGGCTCAATTTTTGAATTGGGGCCGATTTTTACGCCCTTCCGGATCTCTACAAATGCCCCGATTTTCGTGTGGGCGCCAATTTCTGCCCCATAGATGTTGACATTGCTCCAGATCACCACCCCTTCGCCGAGTTTGGTCTGGGTAATGATGATGTTGTACTCGGGGATGATCAGGTCGGTGGGTTCGTCGTCAGGCACCGCATAGGGCTTCCCACGAATTAAAATCTCTGCCATGACCGCCTCCTATGGTTTAAACTGCGCCAACACCAGAAAACATCACCGGTACGGTCTTAATGATGATCGTCAAATCCATCGCCAGCGACTTGTGTTCAATGTATTTTATGTCCAGGGCTGCCTGCTGGTCAAATGTCAATAAATTTCTACCCGAGACTTGCCACAAACCCGTGATTCCCGGTTTGGTTTCCAGGCGTTTAAAGTGCCAGGGTTTATAAATCTCAAGTTCGTAGGGGATGGGGGGGCGGGGGCCCACGAGGCTCATGTCCCCCCTGAGGACATTCAGGAATTGGGGCAGTTCATCCAGGCTGAGTTTTCGCATCCAGCGCCCCAGGGGGGTGATGCGGGGGTCGTTTTCCAGCTTGTAGGTTTTGCCCCCCTTCTCGCCCTTCCGGATGAGTTTCTTCACATACTCCTGGTGCACCCGGTGGTCGGCGTTGGCGTACATGCTCCGGAACTTGATCATGCGAAACCGCCGGCCCCGGAGCCCCACCCGTTCCTGGACAAAGAAGGCCGGGCCCCGGGAAGTCACCTTCACCAGCAGGAAAAGGATCAGGAAGAGGGGCAGGAACCCCAGCATGATGATGGTGGCCAGCACGAGGTCCAGAATCCGCTTGAGATAATCGTAGTCACTCATTCCAGGACATCCAGTTTGAGACGCCCGTCCCGGGAAACCACCCGGACGCGCCGATGGACAACCCCATGGGTCTCATAATCTTGCACGGATCCGGAAAGCAGGTCAAGCCGACGGTTCCACCAGGAGGCCAGTTCATGGGGGAGGGGGTTCCAGAGTTCGTCACCGAAGTCTCGCATCCAGGCGAGGAACGCCTCGTACAGGGGAAGAAGATCCGGGTCGGCCATGTATCCAGGATCTGGGTGTACATTGATCAGTACCATACCAAAGGCCTCCCGGATGCGAAGGGCCTTCTCCTTCCACAGATCCAGGGAACGATGCTTCAACAGTCGGAACACCAGGTGATCCTGGGGCAGGGTGATGGGAAGTTCTACCAGTGGGCCCAGACGATAGGGGAACCAGGAAAGCACGCCCCCGGGCTGGGGCTCAAAGGGATCGGTGTCAAAACAGGAGGAGTCCCACTCCACAGGTAACTCCTGGAGCCAGTCCAGGCGGCGGAGGGTGGAGGGCGACCGAAAACCCCGGCTCCGCCACTGGCGAGCCACCTCCCGGATTACCCCCAGCCGACGCTCAAACTCCTGGCGGTCCAAAAACAGGAAGCCATCGTGGTTATACCCGTGGATGCCCACCTCAAAACCCTGGTTCCAGAGATTCTCCACCAGGCTCTGGGGAACCTCGTACTTGCGGGGAACCAGATGGAACGAGGAGCGAAATCCGTAGGCTCGTTCTACCTCCACAAAACGATGGATCCGCTCCAGGCCGGCTGCGGTTTCCACATCGTGGGTAATCACGAACACCCATCGTTTGCCCCGGGGCCAGAACCAGAGGATTTCCAGCGAGCCCTCGGGGGACACCAGGGTGGCCAGCAGGGCCAGTTTTCTTTGCTCCAGGGTTTCATCCCAGGGCCAGGAGGGGAAGGAATGGCCGGGATGCTTCGGGTGGTACCGGGCAGCCCGTTTCCGGGCCCGAACCCCTCGCCACCACCACAGGACCCTTCGTACGGGTGCTTCCAGGATTCCCCGCTGAATCCATCCCTTGACCCGATAGAACCGCCGCAGGTGTTCTGGAGGGGCCGCGTTCTTCGGGTCGTAGCGCTCCAGGAGGTACCGATCCAGTTCCTCCTGGAATTCCCGGGGCGTTCGGGATTCCAGAGAGGCCGGATAACCGAAGAACTCACGAAGCCGATGCATCTTAAGCCAGGTATGGGTAAAACCCTGCTC
>CAZXAO010000158.1:2112-4723 GCA_964638465.1 uncultured bacterium
CCGAAGGATGGCCGGGGGCATTCTCCGGAGCCAGCGTTGGGCCAGGTGATAGAGCCTTTCCGTTTCTGCAGGAGGTTGCCAACCTTCCCGGGTGCTGTAATAGTAGAGGGGCCAGGCCTCCGCACCCCACTTGCGTTTGTACTCTTTGAGGCCGGGCTCGTCGGGCCCCACGCGTCCCAGGTCAAAGAACCGATAACCCCGGTGCCAGGCCCGGAGGATCTCTTCGTGGAAGAGCAGGTCGTTAGGCCGAAGCCGTTGAAACCGGTAATCTGTGGCTCCGTACTTGTACACCACCGTGTGGCCATCCTGGAGGAACAGAGCACCTGCAATGACCTGGCCCCGATACACAGCCAGGCTCAGGAATCCCTCGCCAGGACGGATCACCTGCTGCCAGAGGTTCCAGAACCACCGCCAGGGTTGCACCGGGACGCCATGGCGACGATGGGTCTGGGCAAACAGGCGATAAAAGACCCACAGGGCTTCCAGGGTCTGGAAGCGATGGATGGTTACCCCGGATCGTTGGGCTTTGCGTACATTTCGCCGGATGGTGCTTTTGAACCCCCGTTCCGGGGACATCGTCCCCTGGAGGTCCAGCACGAAGTTCTCATAGGTGGGGGATCCTGTGGAAGGTGGGGGCAGGAGCTGGCGCAGTTCTGCGGTAACGCCCTGGTGCTGGAGGGCGGTGGTTAGGGCCCGGGCCTCTTCAGGGGTCAGGTGCTCAGGGCCCGGCCGGGGGCGAAGCACACCGGAGCGATCCGAGAAGGGCAGGGAGATCCAGCGTCGGGTCCCCCGGGCCAGGCGACCCGGCACCACCACGAAGGCGACGGCCCCCTCCTGCCAGAGCGCAAAACGCAGGGGAAACCCGTAGGTCCGGGTCAGGGCCTGGAGCCATCCGGGAGAGGCGTAGGGACAACGCACCTGAGCGGTTTCCCAACGCCGTTGATACTCTTGTTGTGTCCCCCAGCGGATTCTGGGTGCTTCACGGATCCCCATCCTGCAGCTCCGCTACCCTTCCTCGGGTGTTTTCTGCTGCTTTAGCGCCTCCTCCATACCCAGTTCCAGGGCCTTGCGATAGTTGGAGTCCAGAATGGCATCAAAGAACTTGGACTGGAACCGGGTGAGGAGCAGGTGGATGTTGGGGATCACACAGTGTCCCCCGATGTACCCCGGTGTGAACACCTGGGGCGGCAGATAGGGGATCCCCTCGGTGAAACTCATCACATCGTAGTAGTCTGCCTTGACCTGTTTGGCCAGACGCTCCACCTCCTGGGCCCAGGCAATGAGCAAACCGAAGTAGGTGGTCTCAATGAGTTTGGCCAGTTCCAACCCTTCCACCGGCTGGAAAAGCCGAACCTTCATGCCCACCCGCAGGAAGTGGGTGCCTGCCCGAACCGCCGCCTCCTCGTCAAAGCCCGCCACGAACTTGGGGTAGTAGAGCAGGTCGTCCTCCATCTTCCAGTGTTTGCCCTTGATGGGGCTGTACACAATGGGGACCTCCACCTGCTCCTGGATCTTGCGACTGGTTCCGGGGACCACCGTGCTATTGATGATCACCAGAGAGGGACGATACTGCCGGATGTATTCCACCGTCGTGCCGACGAAGTCGCCGATCTCGTAGGGATAGCAAATGTGCATGACCTCCACGGGTTCGTGGAGTTCCAGGGGTTCAATGTCTTTCCCCACCACATCATGGCTGCGGGCGAGCAAATTGGCCAGCGGTTGACCAATTTCCCCGAGCCCGATCACCAGTGTTTTACCCATAAGACCTCCTCGGAAGGTTCTTCCAGAACACCGCAGTTTACAGGCTTCTCAGGACCTGTTCAAAGATGTCCATGGCCAGGTGGACCTCCTCCTCGGTGATGATGAGGGGAGGGATAAAGCGGATGGCCGAGCGGCCAGCATCCAGCACCAGAAGCCCCTGTCGGAAGGCCTCCAGCAGGATCCGCTGCCGCAGTTTGGGATCTGGCTCCTTGGTTTCCCGGTCCTTCACGATGTCAATGGCCAGCATCAGGCCGAGACCCCGGGCATTGTCCACGAACTCAAACTCCTCCTGAAGGGCCTGGAGCCGTCTCAGGAACACCTGGCCCACCCGTTCGGCGTTCTCAATGAGCCCTCCTTCCAGGAGTTCCAGGGTTTTGAGCGCAGCGCGGCAGGCCACGGGGTTGCCGCCAAAGGTGCTGGCGTGGGTCCCTGGAGGCCAGTCCATGAGGGAAGCCCGGGCGATCATGGCCCCCAGCGGGATTCCGGAGGCGATGCCCTTGGCCACGGCGATCATGTCCGGGATCACACCCCAGTGCTCTATGGCAAACATCCGGCCGGTGCGGCCCATCCCTGCCTGGATCTCGTCGTCCACGAAGAGGATATTGTGCTCCTCCAGCACCTCCTTGAGGCGTGGGAAGAAGTCCCGGGGCGGAATGATGTAGCCCCCCTCGCCCTGCACGGGCTCCACGAACATGGCTGCAATGTCCTCGGGCGGCGCCACCCGTTCAAACACCTCTTCCCGGAGGTAGGCCAGTACGGTGTCTGTGACCTCCTCGGGCTTCACCCCGAAGGGGGTTCGGTAGGGGTCGGGTTAGGGGTTGTGCACCACCTGGGGCAGGGGGGGGGCGAG
>CAZXAO010000159.1:0-4723 GCA_964638465.1 uncultured bacterium
GTTTGAGCCGGTGTGAACCCCCTGGCGTGCCGCTTTTGGAGTGCGGCGACCTGTCGCCGCTTTGATTGAAGGAAAGCGGTGCGAGCGCACCGCACTCCAAAAGGGAGCTTCCCGGGGTTCTGGAGGATCCTCTCCAAAAGTCCTGTCCAAAAGTCCTGCGGATGTGCATTCCGATGCCCTGTGCAACGGGGCTGAACCGGGGCCACGGGCCGCCCGACCTCAGGGGGAAACGGTGGTGGGAGGGTGACATGCTGCCCATCTCACGGGACGTGTGGAACCGACTTCAGGGGGTGAAACGGGCCTGAACCGGGATCAATCCACCGCCCCTGGTTGGCCCGAATCTCAAGTTCGGATGCCCTGGGAAGAGGCGATGAACCTGCACAGCCCGTTGATGGTCATCCACGAGACGCCGCAGGATCTCAAGTTCAGCCCCCCATGAAGAGGTCTGATCCCTGGATGCAGCGCGTTTTTTCTTGGCTCCTGGAGGGGATTCCCGTATCCTTGCGATAGCAGGAGGTACAGAGTGATGCTTCCCATTGTTCTGATTCACGGCTATGGCGGCGAAGGCCGTCCTTCGGAGGTTCGCCGCATCTACGGCGACCTGCCCGAGGTCTTAGCCCACCGTTACGGCGGTGTCCGCCCCGTGGTGATCAACCTGAGTCGTTTTGTGACCTTAGAGGACGGCGTCCGCCTGTACGACCTGGCCCAGGCGTTGCACCACGCCCTGCAGCAACCCGAACACCGATACCTGCTGGAAAAGGGGTTCAACGCCATTGTGCACAGCACCGGTGGCCTTCTGATCCGGACCTGGCTTCGCTACTTCAGCCCCCGGCCGTCCCCGCTGCGCCACGCTATCCACCTGGCCCCTGCCCACTTCGGCAGTGGTTGGGCCCACCTGGGCCGGGGGCAGCTGGCCCGCTGGTACCGGGAGGTCTTCCAGCACGCCGAACCTGGCACCCAGATCCTGGCCACCCTGGAATTGGGATCCCCCTACGCCTGGGACCTGCACACCTGGTTTCTGGAGCACCCCGTCGGCAAGACCTTTGGCACCCGGGAGTATGTGATGGTGGGCTCGGAGGCCGACACCCGGTGGTTCGCCCTACCCCTGCGGTACGCCCACGAGGACGGCTCCGATGGCGTCGTCCGGGTGGCCGCCGCCAATCTCAATTACCGGTGGCTGGTCCTGGAACCCGATCCCCGGGCCCTCGGTTCTTCCCCTCCTGGCCCGCTCAAATCCTTCTATCGCCTGAAATTTCTGAAGACCTCGCCTCCTGTGCCCTTCGCAGTGCTGCCGCATTGCGCCCACTCGGGCACTCCGCTGGGCATCGTTACCGGCCACGAACCCCGGAAGGCCCTGCTGCGACTTCTGGACCGCGCCCTCACCGACGAAACCCCGGAAGACGACCGCAGAACCCTTCAGGCCTTCCAGAAGCAAACCCGGCGCACCTACGAACAGGTGGCCCACGAACCCGACCCACCCTGGTTCAAACCCTGGGCCCGTTTGTGGAACCGCAAACAGCAGTACGATCCCCATGCGATGGTCCTGCTCCGCCTTGTGGACCAGTTCGGCCAGCCGGTGGCCCATGTGGACATCTACCACCGGGCCCGCCGCCGCATGCAAACCCGCCGCATCCACGACCTGCTGGAGCACCACCACCGGAACCAGCAACATCCGGGGACCCATGTCTTCTACCTGCGCACCACCACCTACGACGAAGGCACCGGCCAGTGGCGCTCCCTGCTGGACCGGATCGGTGGCTTTCAGATCCAGATCACGGCCACGGAACCCGAAACCCGGGACATTCGCTATGTTCCCTTTTCCTGGCCGCTGGCCGGGCGGGAGCTCGCCCCCCTGATCCAGCCCCACGAAACCACCCTGGTGGAGATCCGGTTGCTGCGGATCAGTCGCGAACGGCTCTTTCGCCTGTATCCTTTTCGGCCGTGAAGCCCGTCGTTTGGGTGACCCTGCGGGATCCCCGGATGACCCCGGATCTCTGGCAGGAGGTCCGGTCGCTGCTGGCCCCTGTCGCCGAAGTGGTGGGCCCGGAGGAACCCCGGGATCCGGAAATACGGCAACGGGTGGTGGCCCTGCTGGTCTTCAGGTTTCGGGAGGAGGTGGATCCCCACCGGCTCCGGGCATTCCCCCGCCTGCGATGGATCCAGGCAATCACCGCCGGGGTGGACCATATCCTGCAGGAGTCGCTGCCCTCCGGGGTCCGGGTGCTCCACACCCCAAGCCCCAACGCCGACGCCATTGCCGAGCATGTGCTGGCGCTCCTCCTTGCGGCTGCCAAACGGGTGGTGTTCCACACCGAGGAGATGCGGCGGGGCCGGTTCCATCAGGGCCTGGCGTCCCGCAGGTTGGCGGGCAGCATCCTTCTGGTGGTGGGATTGGGCCGGATCGGCTGCGCGGTGGCCCGTCGGGCCCGGTGTCTGGATATGGAGGTGTGGGCGATCCGGCGTCACCCGGAACCCCGTTGCGGTGTCTCTGCGGTGTGGGGCCTGGATCACCTGCACCAGCTCCTGCCCCGGGCCGACGCCGTGGTGCTCGCCCTGCCCCTGACCCCGGAAACCGAGGGCCTCATCGGCCAGGAAGAACTCCGGCGGATGAAGCCCAACGCCATCCTGATCAATGTGGCGCGCGGCCGCATCGTGGATCCCGAGGCCCTGTATCGTCACCTGAAGGAACATCCGGACTTCACCGCCGCCCTGGATGTGTGGTGGCACTATCCTGCACCCGGGGAGCCCTTCCGGCAGCCGGTTCCTCTGGAGCGGTTGCCCAATGTCCTCATGACGCCCCATGTGGCTCCGGTGGTCCCCGGCTTCTTCCGTCGGATGGTGCAAGCCGCCGCCACCCTGCTCCGGGAACGGCTCAAAGAAGCACACGGGACAACGACCTGATCCGCCCGGGACTCAGGCGGCGGCTACGGGAAAGGCCGAAAGGTGTACCAGATGCTGGCGGTGCACGGTGGCCCGGGCCACCACCCCGTGGGCCAGGGCCCGGTGCTCCTCGCCGTGGATCACCCCGGGAAATCGCCGATAGGGAAGACGCTGCACGGTTTCCAGAAACCGCTCCACCCCTTCGGGATCCGGATAGGGGGTGGACTGGTGCATGAGCATCACCGCCTCCAGGGTGTAGCCCCGGAGGATCCAGCGCTGGAACTTCTGGAAGAGGGCCGGTGAGGCGAAGAGGTCCAGCCCCAGGATTCGGCCTCCCGCCAGGCTCACGAGCCCCCGGGTATCCTCGGGGAACCTGGCGTCCTCCAGGTAGTCCTCCAGGAAGTCCTGGAGTTGTTCAAAGGAGTCGTGCAGCGACTGGGTCTGCGAATGGACCTGGAGGCGGCTCAGGGTGGTGCGCACGGAGTCCCACACCGCGGCCTGGTCGGCCTGGTACTCCTGGGTGTGGGTGAGATTCCGGAACACCGAGGACGAGAGGATCGCCCGCAAACTCGGGTAGGCTACGGTATCCGAGGGCCGGAAGGTGGTGCCCCCGGACCAGCGTCCCTGTTCCACGCAGACCACGGGCACCCGGGTTTCCACGGGTCGTTCGGCCACCAGGGTGGTGACGAACACGCGGTTCTGCCGGGCTCCCAGCACCTCTTCGCCCTCCATCATGACCAGGGGCTGATTGCCCCGGTACTGGAGCACCACCTCCTGGATGTCCTCGGTATCCAGGAGGCGGGCCTCCTGGCTCTGGAGGGCCTCCTGGAGGGAGCAGTAGGTGCCGTTGTCACCCGGGCCCACCAGGGGGAAGACCACCAGGTTTCGCAGGAAGAAGGGTTCGGCCAGCCGAACCGGGGTCCACCATGCCCGAGCCATGCTTTAATTGTGCAGGATCGGGCGGGGCCATGTGGAGGGGGCGGGCCCGCACCGCACGGTGCGGGCCCGCCCGCAGCCAGCCAAAGGGAGGCCCGACTACTCCTCAATCCACCCCGTGATCATGGCCTTGTAGTCTGCAAAGACCGTGACCCCGGTGGTGGCCAGGTAGAGGTGGGCGATGAGGAAGGCCACAAACAGGTAGGCCAGGAAGAAGTGGATCTCCGCAATGATGGGCAGGTAAGGTTCCCATGACCCCAGGGGCTTCCAGAGCAGGAGGCCGGTGATCCCCTGCAGGGGCACCAGCACGAACATCAGCCCCAGGTAAGCCAACGCCTGCAGCGGATTGAGCCGCTTCTCCGGGGTGGCGTGAAAGGGGTTCCGCTCCCCCCGGAAAATGCCATAGGTGTAGTACCGGACCTGCTGCAGGATCCCCTGAAGCGTGTTCCCCCGAACATAGTGCCGGATGTAGCCGTACAGGAACATGTGGAGCAGCCAGAAGGCGTAATCAAAGAGCACCACAAAGCCCAGCAGATTGTGCCAGAAACGAAGGGTTTTCAGATTGCCGGTCCCAAAGTGGATCCAGAGCCCGGTGATGGCCAGCCCCAGAATGGACAGGGCGTGGATCCAGTGCCAGATCCGATCTGGCCAGGTGTATACATAGTGGCGTTCGCGGGTCATGATGCCCTCCTTACGATTCCCGGGATCCCTTCGGGATCACCAGACGGCCCAGACCATGGAGCAGGATGCCGATCAGGGTCAGGAGCACCAGGAGTTTGCCCAGCAGGTCGGCCCACCGGAGATGGTGGTGGGCCCGGGCCTCGGGGGTCGTGGCACCCACCAGGTGGAACCCGGCCAGAAGC
Organism: uncultured bacterium; assembly: GCA_964638465.1. Lineage (GTDB taxonomy): Bacteria > Hydrothermota > Hydrothermia > WGAB01 > WGAB01 > WGAB01. The sequence goes on from CAZXAO010000159.1 coordinate 4,680, forward strand.
CGGCTGTTGTCCCACACGGTTTTGCCGTTCTCCACGCGGGCGAT
>CAZXAO010000160.1:0-4710 GCA_964638465.1 uncultured bacterium
CGCGCTCAGGCCCTCCTCCGCCCGCCACTCGTGGTACACCTTTGCGATGCGCTCAATATGCTCCTCGGTGAGATAGTTCTTGGGCCGCCCCTTGGCGAACTGTTTGGAAGCGTTGATGAGGAGGATCTCGCCGGGATGGCGCTTCCTCCGGTTGATCACGATGATCACCCCCGGCGCGGTGGTGTTGTAAAACAGGTTCTCGGGCAGGAGGATCACCGCTTCAAGGAGGTCGTGCTCCACGAACCTTTTCCGGATGTCCCGCTCCCGGTTGCTCCCGGAGGTGCCGCTCCCCCGGGAGACGGAACCAGTGTCGATCACCAGGGCCATCCGGCCGGTCTCCTTCAGCGAGGCATACATGTGCTGGATCCAGCCCCAGTCGGCGCTGGAGGAGGGCGGGATTCCAAAGCGGAAGCGGTCGTAGGGATCGTTCTCGTAAACCTCCTGCGGAAAATCCTGGTTCCACATGGGATTGGCCACCACCAGATCAAAGGACCGTAGGCGGCCAGAGGCGTCGGTGAAGGCCGGTCGGCGCATGGTATCCCCCAGGGCGATCTCGGCTTCCATGTCGTGGATGAAGGCGTTCATCCTGGCCATGGCGTAGGTGGTGGGGTTGATCTCCTGGCCGTAGAGTTTCAGGGGGGCCACCTGTGGAGGGAGCACCCGCCGGCCGTTTTGTTCTGCGCCGTGGGTTTCCAGGAACCGGAGGTGGCACTTGATCAGGAGGCCGCCGGAGCCACAACAGGGGTCGTAGACCGACATCCCGGGCTTCGGCTCCAGGATCCGGGCCATGAGGAGGGCCACCTCCCGTGGGGTGTAAAACTCCCCGGCGGACTGGCCCTGCCCCTCGGCGAACTTCCGCAGGAGGTACTCATAAGCCCGGCCCAGGATATCGGGCTCCACATCCTTCAGACCCAGGCGATAGCGGGAGAGAACCTCCACCAGGCGGCGCAGGTAATCGTCGGGCACGATCCGCTGGCCGGCAGCGGTGGCATTGAAGTCTACGAGATCAATGACTCCCTGAAGCCTGGGGGTTTTCCCGGGCCACGGCGCGCACCGCGTCGGTGAGGTATTCTCCCAGACCCGTGGTCCGGGCGCGGATCGCAGGCCACCGGGCCTGCTCCGGGATGTAGAACCGGACGAGCCTGTGGTCCCGCCCCACCAATTTTTCCGCCCGGGTTTTTCCTCCCAGCTCCCGGGCCAATTGTTCCAATTCGTCTTCAAAGACGTCCGAAAGGCGTTTGAGAAACACAAGGGGGAGAATGTAATCCTTGAACTTAGGAGCATCCACGGGCCCACGAATCGCACAGGCCGCTTCCCAGAGCCAGTGTTCCAGGGCGGGAAGATCCAAGTGTGGAATGTTCACGTTTCCAATTTTATGACACACTTCCCTGCGGGCAAAAGCAGCGGTCTCCGGGAAGCACTGGACCGCCCGTATAATTACCCCCTGATGAACCTTCCGGTGAAGTATCGCCCCCGGCGCTTTGCAGAGATTACCGGCCAGGAGCATGTGACCCGGACCCTCTACAACGCCCTCAAGGAACAACGCATCGCCCCTGCCTACCTCTTCGCCGGTCCCCGGGGTGTCGGCAAGACCACTTCGGCCCGCATCCTCGCCAAGGGCCTGAACTGTGAGAAGGGGATCACCCCCGAACCCTGCAACCAGTGCACGGTGTGCCAGGAGATTGACCGCGGCCATTCGCTGGATGTCATTGAGATTGACGGCGCCTCCAACCGGGGGATTGATCAGATCCGTGAACTCCGGGAAAACATCCGGCTCATGCCCACCCGGGGTCGGTTCCGGGTGTACATCATTGACGAGGTGCACATGCTCACCCCCGAGGCCTTCAACGCCCTCCTGAAGACCCTGGAGGAACCTCCGCCCCACGCCGTGTTCATCTTCGCCACGACAGACCCCCAGAAGGTGCCGGAAACCGTGCTCTCGCGGACCCAGCGCTTTGACTTCCGCCCCCTCACCGAGGAGGACATCGCCGGCCGGCTCCAGGAGATCGCCCGGGCCGAGGGGATGACCGTCAGCGAGAAGGCACTCCTGCGCATCGCCCGCTTTGCCTCGGGCAGCATGCGCGACGCCATCGCCCTCCTGGAACAGGTGTGGGTGTTCGCCAATGGTCCCGTGGAAGAGGAACATGTGCTGCACCTCCTGGGTACCGTCCGCGACGAAGACTACCTGACCCTGCTGGATGCGGTCCAGCGTCGGGATGTCCGGAGCGCCCTGGAACTGGTGGACCGGCTCTTCGGACGGGGTGTAAGTCCCCAGGAATTCACCCGGGGGTTCCAGGAGATCCTCCGGCGGCTCCTGCGGGCCCGGGCCGGGGTGGAAACCTCGTCGCTCACGCCCTTTGCTCGAAAACTGGCCATCCCGGATCTTCTGGCCTGGCTGCGGGCCACCCAGCAACTGGAGGAAGCTGTCAAGTACTCCACCTTTCCCCGGGTGTGGGTGGACTACCATGTGGCCCGCCTGTGCTACCTGCCCCGCACCCTGGAGATCCAGTCCCTCCTGGAGGTGGCGGGTGTGACGGCCTTCCAGACCCCGCCTCAGCCCTCCCGGTCCAAGCCCACCCCTTCCCCACCCTCCCAGGCTCCCACGGTGGAGGGGTTCCTCCAGCACCTGGAACAGCGTGCCCCGGTCCTGGCCGATTTACTCCGCCAGAGCCAGTTGAGCCTGCAGGGGCAAACGCTCCAGATCCTGGTGCCGGAGCCCCGGCAAAGGGACGAGATCGCCCCCCACCTGCAGGAGATTCAGGAGGAAGCCCGGGCCTGGTGGAAAACCGCGCTGGAGGTCCAGGTTCAAGCCCGGGTTCAGCCGGAGGACCCCCGGTTTTTGAAACTCAAGGAGGCCTTCAAACTGGAGGAAGTTCCCCATGTTTAACATGCGCCAGATGAAAGAGGCCATGGCCCTGCGGAAGAAACTCAAAAAGATGCAGAAGGAATTGAAAAAGGCCCGGATTGAGGCCACCGAAGAGAACGGTCAGGTTCGGGTGGTGGTGGACGGCGAACAGAACCTGGTGGCCGTGGACATCGCTGAGGACCTGCTGAGTCCTCAACACCGAAAACGGGTTCAACAGGCCGTGGTCAGGGCCGCCAACCAGGCCCTGAAGCAATCCAAGGAACTGGCCCAGAAACGAATTCAGGAACTGATGGGCTCCATGCCCGAGGGGTTTGATGTGGGTTCCCTCCTCTCTGGTTAAACTGGTGGAAACCCTGAAGAAGTTGCCCGGTGTGGGCACCCGCACAGCGGAACGCCTGGCCTTTTTCCTGCTGCGGGAGCCAGCCGTGCTGGAAGACCTGGAGGACGCCCTGCATGAGGCCCGGGAACGCCTGACCTTCTGCTCGGTGTGCCACGGCATCACCGAACGGGATCAGGATCCCTGTCCCCTGTGCACGGATCCCCGGCGGAATTCCTACCAGTTGTGTGTGGTGGAACGCCCCCAGGATGTCTTCCTGCTGGAACGGCTGGGTGTGTTCCAGGGCCGCTATCATGTGCTCGGGGGCGCCCTCTCGCCGGTGGACGGCATTGGACCCGAGGATCTCCACCTGCAGGACCTGCGGGAACGCATACAACGGGAGGGCATCCAGGAGGTTATCCTGGCCTTAAACCCCACGGTGGAGGGGGACGCCACGGCCCATTACATCCAGACCCTGCTGCGGGATCTGCCGGTGCAGATCACCCGGATCGCCCGGGGTCTGCCCGCCGGATCCGACCTGAGTTTTAGCGATGTGACCACCCTCCGCGACGCCTTTGAAGGGCGTACGGAGTTTTCGTGAACCCTAAACGAACCACAAAGGAGGTCGTATGAAGTACCTCGGAGGACTGCTCCTCAGCGTGAACCTGCTGATGGCCGGGGTGCTGGCGCCGGACCTGGCCCGGAAACTCCAGACCATCGGCAACGACGAACCCCTGTGGGTGTTCGTGTTCCCCCAGGAACAACCGGAATACGGACACCTCAAGGCGATGTTTGCCACCAAGAAGCAGCGGGTGGCCTATCTCAAGGACTTTGCGGACCGTACCCAGCGGCCGATCCTGGCTTACCTGCACGCCGCCGTCAGCGAAGACATCCTGGAATACAAGCCCTACTGGGTGGTGAACGCCATCCGCGTCCGGGCCACCAAGGCAGGGATCCAGGCCCTGGCCCGGGTGCCCGGGGTCGGCTACATTGAGGAAGAACCCGAGTTCCACCTGGTGAACGAAGTACCCGACGCATCGGCCAACCCCGCTTCTCCCACGCCAGGCTGGAACATCAGCAAGGTGAACGCCGACGATGTCTGGAACCTGGGCTATACCGGCGAAGGGGTGATCATCGGCCAGCTGGACACGGGCGTGGACGCCACCCATCCGGCCTTCCACGGCCGGTTTGCGGGCTACTGGTTTGACGCCTGCAACGGTCAGCCCAATCCTTACGACGACAACGGCCACGGTACCCACACCATGGGCAGTGCCATCGGAGGTGACGGCCCGGGTCCGGACCCGGACGACATCGGCGTTGCCCCGGGCGCCCAGTTCACGGCCGCCAAGATCTTTGCCGGCAACGGGGCGGCCTGTGACATCATGGCCGCCTTCCAGTGGTATGCCAGCCTGGTGGCCGACTCCGGTGTGCCCGTTCGGGTCATCAACAACTCCTGGGGCAGTCCCTCCCAGACCAGCCTCGCCTACTGGAGCGCGGTGCTGACCTGGCGGAGTCTGGACATCATCCC
>CAZXAO010000161.1:0-4679 GCA_964638465.1 uncultured bacterium
GGTAGGCGAAAAGGGTCCAGAGAAAGGGCAGAAGGGCCTGCGGCATTCCGATATTTTGCAGGAACCCCCCGACACCTGCAAACTCCCCGCCGCTTGCACCCAAAGCCGGAGACGCCGATAATTAGCCTGAAATGAACATCCTGCATGTGTTTCTCGCCTTCGTGCTCCTGGCGCTCTCCATTGCCTTCGGGATTGATCGCGCCCTGTGGCCCCTCCTCTTTTCCCTGCTGGCCCTCCTGGCCCTCTACGAGAACCGTCGGGCCCCCGGCTTCCGGATCCCCTTCCTGCTCTCCGTGCTCTTTACCCTCTACTTCCTGTTCTCCCGGTTCCAGATGGTGTTCGTGCCCCTATTCTTCGGTATCCTGCTGGCCTTCCTCCTGGATCCCGTGGTGAGCCTGCTCCGGCGACGGGCCCGCATCCCCCGGGCCGTGAGCGCCCTGACCCTGCTCCTCCTCTTCTTCCTGGTGATGATGAGCCTGGTCTGGGGCCTGACGGTGCAGGCCCTGTCCCAGGCCGCCTCCCTGCTCTCAGCATCGCCCGACCTGTTGCAGCAAACCCTGGACCGGCTGAACCGCTTCCTGCAGGATACCGGCTGGCTCGCCCACTTCGGGCCCGTGAACCTGCAGGAGGAGTTCTTCCGGGGTCTGGCCCACCAGATCGGCCAGTTACCCGCCCGGGCCTTCTCCGTCGTCAATGTCCTCCTCTTTTTCCTGTTGACCCTGGTGGTGGCCTTCTACCTGCTCGTAGACCTGGAACGCCTGACCCAGTGGTCAAAAACCCTGGCCCTCCGCCTGGGGGCAGGACCCGAACTCCTCCACATGGCCGGCGAGGTCAAACGCATCCTGCACCGCTACTTCCGGGGCCAGGTGCTGGATGCCACGGCCGTGGGCCTGCTGACCGGGATCGCCCTCGCCCTCCTGGGTATCCGCTTCGCTACCCTGCTGGGCCTCCTGGCCGGCGTGATGAACCTGGTGCCCAACCTGGGCTTCTGGATCAGCTTCCTGCCCGCCGTGCTCGTGGGCCTGATGGACCCTTCTCCCCTCATCGGCCTTGTGAAGGTGGTGGCCGTGTACGGCGGCGTGCAGGCCCTGGAGAGCAGCTTCCTGGCCCCCCGGATCATCGGAGGCTCCGTGGGCCTCCATCCTCTGGTGATCTTCTTCGCCCTGCTCACGGGCGCCGAACTCCTGGGAGTGCTGGGCATGCTCCTGGCTGTGCCTACCGCCGCCCTGTTGAAAAGCCTTCTGGAAACCTACGGCCCCCTGGCCCCCCGGAAGACCCGCCCGAAGGGCTGAGTTTCCCGGGCCACGCCTGTATCATAGCCCCAACAGCAGAGCGAAGGAGGTAGATCCATGACCCCGGAAAAACCCGCCTTTCAGGTGGAACTGCCCGAAGATCAGGGAGCGGGCGTGTACGCTAACCTGGTGATGATCGCCCATTCCCCCTCGGAGTTCATTCTGGATTTCGCCCGACAGATGCCCGGCCTGCCCAAGGCCCGGGTGGTCTCCCGCATCATCATGACCCCCCAGCACGCCAAACTCCTCCTGGAAGCCCTGGAAGCCAACATCAAGAAGTACGAGGAACGCTTCGGCACCATCCGGATCCCGGGCACCCGGGAACGACGCATCGGCTTTACTCAAGAGCCCGCGGAAGGGGGTGGGGGATCGTGAAACCTCGCTCGCTGGCCCTGGGGCTCGGCAGCCTGCTCCTTTTCGTGGCCCCCGGCTTCGCCGCACAGCCCACGGAGGCCTGGTACGGCCTCTATGTGCAGGGGGCCAAGGTGGGTTACTCGTACTGGCGCCTGGAACCCACGGCCTCCGGATTCCATCTGACGGAACGCACCACCGTGGACCTGAACATGCTGGGAATGCCGAAACGGCTGACCACCTACACCGAGGCGGAACTCACCTCCCGGGCAGAACTCCGCTGGTTCACCTTCCGACTACAGTCACCGGACCAGAACCTGGATCTTACGGGCCGGGTACGGAACCACACCGTGGAACTGGACGGCAAAACCCTGGACACCGGGGGCCGGCCCGCCCTGTTGAATGCGATGGTGCCCCTGGTGCTCTACCGAAATCCACGCCTCCGTTCCTTTGCCCTGGTGGACCCCAGCACCCTGACGGTGGCTCCGGCCACCGCGGAGGACCTGGGCCTGGATACACTCACCGTGGCCGGCCAACGACACCAGGTCCGCGTGTTCCGGATCGGCTACATGGGCACGGAGAACCGGCTCTATGTGGACGCGGAGACCGGCCTGCTGCTCAAGGAAACCTCTCCCATGGCCATGACCACGGTCCTGGAACCCCGGGACCGGGCCCTGCAACTCGGCGGCCAGCGGGTGGACCTGCTGCGGCTGTTCTCCATCCGCCCCGAGGGGCTGGAGGGACCGATCCAGCGGTACCACGACCTGAAACTGGAACTCCAGGGACTGCCTGATCCAGCCGAGGTACCCCTGGACCTCTCCTTTGCCAGCCAGCGATTGGTGGAACGCCAGGGTTCCCGGGCCGTGGTAGAGGTGCTCCGTCCCGAGGTCCCGGTCCGGGGTCCAGACACGGTCCCGGAATCCCTCCGGGTGTACCTGGAACCCACCGATGCCCTGCAGGTGGACGATCCCGAGATCCAGTCCCTGGCCCGCCGCATCACCCAGGGGCTCCGGGACCCTGTGGAAAAGGCCCGCCGCCTCCTGGACTATGTGTATCGCACCCTGGAAAAGCGTCCCTCGGTGACCCTGCCCACCGCCCTGGAGGTGCTGCACCAGGGCTATGGGGACTGCAACGAGCACTCGGTGCTGTTTGCCGCCCTGGCCCGCGCGGCGGGCATCCCCACCCGGATCACCGTGGGCCTGGTGTACCAGGGGGACGCCTACTACTACCACGCCTGGGACGCCGTGTACCTCCACGGGCAATGGGTTTTCGTGGATCCTGTGATGGGGGAGTTTCCGGCCAGCATCGGCCACATCCTTCTCAAGATCGGGGGCATTGAAGAACAAACTCGCCTGCTGCCCATTGTGGGCGTTCTCAGGATCCGGGTGTTGGATGCCCGATGAAGGTGCTGGTACGATTGCCCAACTGGCTCGGCGATGTGGCCATGTCCCTTCCCCTGCTGAGAACCCTGCAGGCACACGCCGAACACCTCAGCCTGGTGGTTCGGGTACCCTATAAGCCCCTGGTCCGGGATTTCGGAGAGGTCCTGGCCTTCCAGGGATACCGGGATCTGGCGCACCTCTCCTGGCGGCTGCGACCCCGGCGGTATGACGCCGGCCTGGTCCTGCCTCCCTCCTTCTCCTCGGCCCTGTTCCTCTGGCTGGCCGCACCCCGACAACGCATCGGGTACGCCTCGGACTTCCGCTCGTGGCTCCTGACCCATCGGTTGCCCGGCCCCCGGGGACACCGCCACTATGTGCAGGAGACCCTGGCCCTGCTGGAACCCCTCGGGGTGCCCCTGCCCCCGTGGCCGCCGCCTCCCCTCCGGTTCTGGTTTTCCCCTTACGAAGAAGCGGAGTACCGCGGCCGATGCCGGGAGGCGGATCTCACACCCGGCGCCTATGTGGTCCTGGCCCCCTTTGCAGCCTTCGGCAGTGCCAAGGAGTGGAGCGTGGAGCGCTTTGGCCAGGTGGCGCACCGTCTGGTGAAGCAGGGGATCCCTGTGGTCTGGGTGGGGGGCGCCGGCGAGGCGGAACGCCTGGGCCCGGTGCCGGGCCTGAACTGGGTGGGTCAGACCCCGCTGCGATTCCTGGTGTACCTGCTGCAGCACGCTGCCCTGGTGATCGGCAACGATTCCGGGGTGCCCCACCTGGCCGACATCCTGGGAACCCCCACCCTGATGATCTTTGGCCCTACGGATCCCACCTGGACCCGGCCGCTCCACGGCCGATTCCTGGTCCATACCCTGAGTTGCAGTTTTTGCGGGGCCCGGGAGTGTCCCCTGAAGCACCACGGGTGCATGGCCACCATTACTCCGGAACAGGTGTCCGCCGTGGCCCTGGAGATGCTCCGCCATGACGCTGCACGAAGCCCTGGAGGTGCGCCGGGCCCTTCAAGGGACCCGACGCCGTCGGGATAAGGTAACTCTGCTGGCCGACTTTCTGCGTCGCCTGCCAGAGGGCCTGGAGGAGGCGGCCGTGGCCCTCTGGACCGGCCACCTGCCCTGGGGACGCTCGGGCGTGGGCCCGGCCCTGATCCACCAGGCCTGGCAGGATCTCCCCGCAGGCCAGGATGACCTTTCCCTGGATCAGCTCATGGCCCGGCTCCGTCGTCTGGCCCTGGCCCGGGGGAACACCGAGCGACGCCAGATTCTGCGGGAGCTCCTCCGTCCCCTCTCCGCCGAGGGACGCCGGTGGATCGCCGAGGTGCTGCTGGGCGAGGTCCGCCAGGGGGCGAGTGAACGCACCCTGCTGGAGGCCGTGGCCCGGGCCTACGAGGTGCCCCTGAGCACCGTGCAGCAGGCGTATCTCTATGGCACACCCCTGGCGGATCTATTGCGCCAGGCCCGGAGGGGCATCCTGAAGCCCGAACCCCGGCTCTTTACGCCTCTTCGCCCCATGCTGGCCACCCCCGCAGCCAGCCTGGATCAGGCCCATCGGGAATTGGGAACCGAAGGGCTCTACGAGTACAAACTGGATGGTGCCCGGTTCCAGGCACACCGCCAGGGCCAGGAGGTGCGGGTGTTCTCCCGGCACC
>CAZXAO010000162.1:0-4648 GCA_964638465.1 uncultured bacterium
GTGGCCTCAGGGCACTTCAACTCTTGTCTGGTGGTCGCCGAAGAGAAGATGAGCAATGCCCTGCCCCACCCTCAGGGCGTGTTTAACGCCATCTACGACCAGTTCCTGGAGCGGCCCCTGGGCGTGAACCTCCTGTGGATCTTCGCCCTGGAGATGAACCGCTACATGCAGGTTCACGGGATCCCGCTGGAAACCATCGCCCGGGTGGCCATTAAGAACAAACGCAATGGCCTGGGGAACCCGGTGGCCCAGGATGGCATTCCGGGCGAGTACACTGTGGAAGACATCCTGAACTCCGAGGTGATGGTCTGGCCGGTTCACCGGCTGATGGTCTCGCCCGTAACCGACGGGGCCGCAGCCCTGGTCCTGGTGTCCGAACAGGAGGCCAAACGCCGCACCGACAAACCCGTATGGATTGAGGGGGTGGGCTGGAGCCTGGACACCTCCTACTGGACCAACCGGGACCTCTACTACCCCAAGTATGTGGAGTACGCCGCCCGCATGGCCTACGAGATGGCCGGGATCACGGATCCCCGGCGTGACATCCATGTGGTGGAACCCTACGATCCCTTTGCCTACAAGGAGTTGCACCATCTGGAGGGCCTGCAGCTGGCCGACAAGGGCGAAGCCCCGAAGCTCCTGGAACAGGGCTTCTGGGACCGGGACACGGAAACCGGCATCCCCTCCTCGCCCTCCGGAGGGCTCCTGGGCGTCGGCAATCCTATTGCCGCCGCAGGCCTGATGAAGGTGATCTCCATTTACCTGCAGCTCAAGGGTGAGGCCGGCGATTGTCAGGTGAAGCGAGAGGTGCGGCGGGGCGTGGCCCAGGCCTGGGGCGACCTCATGCAGGTGGGCACCGTGGTGGTCCTGGGGCGGTAGCACTGAACCGGGAAGTTTTTCGGCGGGGCGGCGTCCCCGGGGACGCCGCCCCGCCGGTTTTTTCCGGTGCTGTTTCCTCCCCCGGTGAACTCCGCCGGCTTTACTCTTTAAGCGAAGAGATGAAAAGGCCGCGGGTGACTTCTGAGAACGCTTCCACACACCAGGCGCACGCCGACGCCTGGATGCTTCGGAATGGGGTGTTCTTGCCTTTTCTGGGCCTTTGGGGAACTTCCCCGGACAGCTGGTCCGTCTTTTCCTCCTGGAATGAAAGCGGTACGAGCGTACCGCACTCCAAAGGGGACCTCCCCTTCCTTCGATTCACGGGCCTCCTTTTTCCGGTGTTCCTGGTGCAGGCCCTGGTCCTCCTGGCCGTGGGGCTCTGGCGGTTCCCGGGCCGTCGGCTTCGCCTCCGGCCGGAACCTCCCCGGGGCTCAGAAGATTACCGCCTCTTCTGGGGGGCCCTTTTGCTCCTCGGGTTCTTCGTGGCCTCGGTGGAGGTGCACCGGGTCCCCCTGGCGTTGCCCCTGGTGCTGGGCCTCTTCGCTGTGGCGGCTCCCCGGGTCCTCCAACGGACCGACTGGCCGCTCCTGATCCTTTTCCTGGTGATGTTCGTGGACTTCCACCTGCTGGCCCGTCTCTCCTGGGTGCAGGCGGTGGTCCACCGGGTGCCCCTGGACCGGCCGATCCCGGTGTTCCTCTTCTCGCTGGGGGCTTCCCAGGTGATGAGCAATGTGCCAGCCGCCATTTTCACGGCCCAGTACACTCCCCTGTGGCTCCCCCTGGCCTACGGGGTGAACCTCGGAGGGAACGGCCTGGTGATCGCCTCCCTGGCCAATCTCATTGCCCTCCGCCTGGCCGGGGATCGCCGCCTCGGGTGGACCTTCCACCGGTATTCCCTGCCCTTCCTGCTGATCACGACCCTCCTGACCCTCGGGCTGCTTCGGGCGATGCCCGTATAATGCAATCCTTTGCTTTCGGGAGGTTGACCGCATGAGGATTCGTACCCTGGGCCTGACGGCCTTCCTGCTCCTGGTGGCTCAAGCCCTCTGGGCTGCCTCCTTCCTGTTTGACTACACCAAGGACGAAACCGCGGGCAACGCCGACTGGATCATTGACGACAACTTTCCCCAGCCCTATCCGTCCAATCCCTCAAGTCCCGAGGACTGGCTGGGGGCCATCTCCTCGTGGGGCTATGATCTGCACCAGATGGGCCATCGCGTGCGAACCCTGCCCCCCGGGCACACCATCACCTACGGCAACGCCTCGGATACCCTGGACCTCATGTACTTTGATGTCTTCATCCTCTGCGAGCCCCAGGATCCTTTGAGTCCGCAGGAAAAACAGGCCATCGTGAACTTCGTGGCCGACGGCGGAGGCCTTTTTCTGGTGGCCAACCATAACGCCTCGGACCGGAACAACAACGGCTGGGACTCCCCGCACATCTTCAACGCCGCTGGCTTTGACACCCTCTTCGGCATCCACTTCAATGTCACCGGCGAGCCCAACAACAATATCTGGGACCATCCGGACAGCAATGTGACCGCGGATCCCGACGATCCCATCATCCACGGTCCGGCCGGCAATGTAGGAGCCATCGGCTACTATGCGGGTACGGCCATGACCCTCTGGCCTTCCTTCAACAGTCAGGTTCAGGGCCATGTGTGGATGACCGGGGCCAGCCACGGCACCAGCCAGGTGACCCTGGCCTCCTCACGCTACGGCAACGGCCGCATCGTGGGCATCGGCGACAGTTCGCCGGCCGACGACGGCACGGGCCAGCCCGGCAACAACCTGTTCAACGGCTGGACCGCCGAGGGGGAGGACAACAATGTGGCCTTCCTGAACGCCAGCCTCTGGCTGGCCGCCCAGAACGCCAATACCCCACCCTACATCGCTGATCTGGTGCGGCAACCCCCGTTCCCCACCGCCTCGGATGTGGTCCTGGTCAAGGCCAAGATCTCGGACGATAGTCAGGTGGTCCTGGCAGAACTCTGGGTTTCCATCCAGAATGGCGCCTGGACCCCCTCGGACCCGGATTCCGTCAACGGCGACTGGTACTTCTTCCACATCGGGGCCGAGCCCGAGGGTACCCAGGTGGCCTACTTCGTGCGGGCCGTAGACGATTCGGGCGCCGTCACCCTTTCGGACACCCTCTCCTACACGGTGAACGCCGTCGGGGGCATCTCCCTGCAGGGCTACCAGTTGATTCAGCAGAACTCCAGCCGCACCTACACCATTGGCGACATCACCCTGCCGGAGGGAGGCGTCCTGATCGTGGCCCGGAACGCCAGCCAGAGCGATTTTGAGGCCTTCTGGGGGGTGAATCTGCCCTCTGAGGTCCTCTATCTCAACTCGGGCGGGACCTTCCCGGTGATCAACGGGGGGGAGACCTTCACCCTGGTGAACGACACGGGCGATACCCTGGATGGACCCACGGTCACCCTGCAGGCCTATCACACCTACCGGCGGGTGTCCACCGAAGGCCCGGCCAGTGATCCCGCCGCCTGGCTCGTCCTGCCCGATTCCCAGGCCAATCCCGGCACCGTGGACCTGCCGGATTCCGGACCCGGCGGCCTGTTCATCACCGAGTTCTCCGACGCCTCGGGCTCAGGCAACTATGTGTACGAGTTCGTGGAAATGGCCTACCACGCCCCCACCCGGGTGGAGGAAACACGCCACCAGGTCTCCCGGCGGCCCCTTCGCCTCCGGTGCCTTGCCGGTGGGGTGGTGCAGGTCACCGGCCTGGAAGCGGGCCCGCTGAGCGTGTACGACGCCTCGGGCCGACGGATCCTCTGGATCCCACGGGTGGCCCCGGGGACCCTCCGGTGGACCCCCCACGGCCTCAAGGCCGGGGTGTACCTGTTAAGGAACCGTCGTCGGGTGGTCCGGTTCTTCTGGCTTCCATGAGCCCCCGATGTGGGATCTTTGACCTGGACGGCGTGCTCCTGGATTCCGAGCCCCTGCATGTGGAGGCCACGAACCAGGTGCTCCAGCGGTTCGGCCACAAGCTCACGGTAGAGGAGAACGCCCGGTTCATGGGCCTGGCCGATCGGGAGTACTGGGAGGCGTTGTTGGAGCACTTTGGCCTGAAAGGGGTGGATCCGGTGCCGCTGGCCCGGGAGAAGGCCCGGGTGTACACCGCCCTGATCCAGGAGCGGCCCCTTCAGCCTTTTCCCGGGGTTCGCGAGACCTTAGAGGGTCTGGCCCGGGCAGGCTGGCGGATGGCCGTGGCCTCGTCCTCCCGGCGGGAGGACATTGAGATCATCCTCCGACGGCTGGGGATCCGGGTCTTCTTTCAGGCCGTGGTGTCTGGCGAGGAGGTGCCCCGATCCAAGCCTGATCCGGCCATCTTTCTGGAGGCGGCCCGTCGGTTGAACTGCGATCCCGGAGCCTGTGTGGTGGTGGAAGACTCGCTGAACGGCATCCAGGCTGCCCTCCGGGCCGGGATGCGGGTGGTGGCCTTTAATCCTCCGGTGCCGCCGCCGGAAGAGATTCCGGTGGTGCGGTGGTTTCCGGCGTTGCCACGGTATCTGGCGGAAGCGTCCGCTTCCGCCTGAGCCGTCGGATCTGCCGGATGGCCCGTGTGTGTTCGGCAAAGGTGCGGCTGAAGTGGTGGGTGCCATCCGGCCGGGCCACGAAGTACAGGTACTCGGTTTCCTCGGGATAGAGTACGGCCCGCAGGGCGTCCAGGCCGGGGGCGCCAATGGGCCCCGGGGGCAGGCCCTGCACCCGATAGGTGTTGTAGGGGGACTCCACCTGGAGATCCCGG
>CAZXAO010000163.1:0-4622 GCA_964638465.1 uncultured bacterium
TCATGTCCCAGGAGGCGTTGACCACCTACCTGCCCCGTCTCCGTTCCGGGGGAACCCTGATCTACGACGCCGACCTGGTGTCCCCCGGCGAACTGCCCGAGGGGATCACCGCCTATGCAGTGCCCGCCACCCGCCTGGCGGAAACCGAGATCGGCAAACGGATCGTGGCCAATGTGGTCATGCTGGGGGCCCTGGAGGTTCTCACCGGCGTGGTCTCACGGGAGGCCCTGCAGGAGGCGGTCCGCACCACCGTCAAGCCCGACTATGTGGACCTGAACCTGAAGGCCCTGGAGGTGGGTGAGGCCTACGCCCGCCGGCTCCTGCAACCCCAGGAGGTGTGATCATGGCCCTGAGGATCGATCCGGCGTTCCGCAGGACCGTGCGGGAACGCCTGCGGGACCTGGACTTCAACGAGTGTTATCAGTGCGGCAAGTGTTCCGCCTCCTGCCCGGTGTTCCACCGAAACCCCCGGCTCTTGAACCCGCGGCGGATCATCCACATGGCTGCCCTGGGGATCCGGGAAGTGCTCACGGATCCCGCCCTCTGGCGGTGCACCACCTGCTACGAGTGTGTGGAGGAATGTCCCCAAATGGTGAATTTCGTGGACCTGGTGGTGGCCCTCCGGAACCTGGCCTACGAAGAGGGACTCGCCCCCCAGGGGGTGCGGGACGAGGTACACGCCGTACTTAAGCAGGGCTTCGTGTATCCCATCACCGGACGCATCCAGCAGATTCGTCAACGCCTGGGCCTGCCAGAGCTCTCTCAGGACCTGAAGGACACCCTGATCGCCCTCCAGGGAGGTGCGTCATGAGCGTCCATGTCCTGTACACCGGCTGTCTCATCGCCCGCCGTTATCCGGGGTTTGAGGCGGCTTCCCTCTTCGTGGCCCGGAAACTGGGATTCTCCCTGGAACACCGGGAGGGCTTTACCTGCTGTCCGGACCCCGTATGGTTTCGCTCGGCCGATCAGGAACGGTGGCTGCGGATGGCTGCCCGCAACCTGGCCCTGGCCCGGTCCAACACTGAGGAATCCACGACCGTGGTGGCCCTGTGCAACGGCTGCTTTGAAACCCTGAAGACCGCCCAGCACCTCCTGGCCACCCGCCAGGAGCAACGCGAGAAGGCCGCCCGATTCCTGGCCTCCCTGGACCTCCAGCCCCCGGACGGTGTCCAGGTGAAACACCTGGTCCAGGTCATTTACGAGGATCCTGGCCCGGAAAAGCTTCGCCAGCAAATCGTCCGTCCCCTGGAGGGCCTGCACCTGGCCCCCCATCCCGGATGTCACCTGACCCGTCCCTCGGCCGTTGCCCAATTTGACGACCCCTTAAAGCCCCGGGTGCTGGACGAACTGGTGGAGGCCCTGGGTGCCCGGGTGGTGACCTATCCTAACAAGACCCAGTGCTGCGGCCTGCCCGTGTTCGTCACCGACCGCGAACTCTCCCTGACCCTGGCGGCCGAGAAGATCCGACGGGTGGCCGAAGCCGGCGCCCACGCCCTGGTGGTCACCTGTCCCTCCTGTTTCCAGCAGTTTGAAACCGCCCAGATGCTGGACAAGTCGCTCCCCCGTGTGCCCGTGTTCTACTACTTTGAACTCCTGGCCCTGGCCCTGGGGGCCGCCCCTCAGGAGATCGGGCTGGACCAGCATCGCATCAAGGCCGATGCGGTCCTCCAGCGGGTGCCAGCCCTGTCGGCCTGAGGAAGGGAGGGAAGCCATGGCCCAGGAAAAGCAGCCCTCTGAAGACCTCCGTATCGGGGTCTATGTGTGCCATTGCGGTCTGAACATCGCCGGCAGTGTGGATGTCCAGCGGGTGGCCGAGTATGCGGCCACCCTGCCCGGCGTGGTGGTGGCCCGGGATAACCGGTACACCTGCTCGGACCCCGGCCAGGAACTCATCAAGAACGACATCCGGGAGTATCGGCTGAACCGGGTGGTCATTGCCTCCTGTAGCCCCAGGCTCCACGAGCCCACCTTCCGACGCACCCTGGAGGAGGCCGGCCTGAACCCCTATCTCCTGGAGATGGCCAACATCCGGGAGCACTGCTCCTGGGTACACCTGCACGATCGGGAGGGGGCCACCCGGAAGGCCATGGACCTCGTGAAGATGGCCGTGGCCCGGGCCCGGTACCTGCAACCCCAGGTGGAGCCCACGGTGCCCATCAAACAGGCCGCTCTGGTGATCGGCGGGGGCGTGGCCGGCATCCAGGCAGCCCTGGATCTGGCCGATACCGGGTACCAGGTGTACCTGGTGGAAAAGGAGCCCTCCATCGGCGGTCGGATGGCTCAGATTGACAAGACCTTTCCCACGATGGACTGTTCCATCTGCATCCTGGCCCCCAAGATGGCCGAAGCCGGCCGCCACCCCAACATCACCCTGCTCACCAAGGCCCGGGTCAAGGAGGTCACCGGGTTCATCGGCAACTACACGGTGACGGTTCACCAGAAGGCCCGGTATGTCACCGCCGAGTGCACGGCCTGTGGTGACTGTGCCCAGGTCTGTCCCCAGGTGGCTCCCAACGAGTTTGATGTGGGCCTGGCCAGCCGCAAGGCCATCTACATCCCCTTTCCCCAGGCTGTCCCGGCCCAGTACATCATTGACCCCCAGTTGTGCCTGAACTTTACCCACCAGGGCGTGATGGTCTGCGAGGAGTGCACCCGCGCCTGTGAAAAGAAGGCCATTGACTTCACGGACCAGGACCGCGACCATGTGCTGGAGGTGGGTACCATCATCGTGGCCACGGGCATGGATGTGTACGACCCCTATCCGAACCACGACTACGGCTACGGCATCTTCCCCAATGTCATCACCGCACTGGAATTTGAGCGACTGATCAACGCCGCGGGCCCCTCGGGCGGCCAGCTGATCCGACCGTCCGATCGCAGGATCCCGAAAACCGTGGCCTTCATCCAGTGCGTGGGGTCCCGGTCCGTACGGGCCGGACAACCCTACTGTTCCAACATCTGCTGCATGAACACCATCAAGGACGCCCTGCTCATCAAGGAACACTTGCCTGAGGTGGACATCTTCGTGTTTTACCAGGACATCCGTGCCTTTAGCAAGGGGTTTGAAGCCCTCTATCGGCGATCGCTGGAGGAGGGGGTGGTGTACCTTCGGGGGCTGCCCTCCCGGGTAGAGGAAACCGAGGATCACAACCTGGTGATCTACGCCGAGGATACCCTCCTGGGGGAGGAGGTGGCCCTGGAAGCCGAGCTGGCCATCCTGTCCGTGGGCCTCGTCCCCCGCCGGGATCGGGACGAGGTGCAGAAACTCGTGGCCCTCTCCCTCACCGAGGACGGCTTCTACCTGGAGGCCCACCCCAAACTCCGGCCCGTGGACACGGCCATTGGGGGCGTGTTCCTGGCCGGCGCTGCGGAGGGCCCCAAGGACATCAAGGACAGCGTGACCCAGGCCTCGGCCGCGGCCGCCCGGGCCGGCATCCTCATGGCCCGGGGGGAGGTCAAGGTGGACGCCCTGACTCCGGTGATTGACCCCGACCTCTGCATCGCCTGCGGCTCCTGTGCCCGGGTGTGCCCGTACCACGCCCTGGTCTGGAGCAAAGAGGAACGGGGGGTGCCCCGGTTGATTGAGGCCTCCTGCGCCGGCTGCGGCACCTGTTCCGCCGAGTGCCCCACGGACGCCATCACCATGCGCCACTTCCCGGATGCCGCCATCTACGCCCAGATCAACGCCCTCACCGAGGAAAACCCCGAAGAGAAGATCCTGGTGTTCGCCTGCAACTGGTGTTCCTATGCGGGCGCCGACCTGGCAGGCGTCTCCCGGATGCAGTATCCCGCCAATGCCCGGCTGATCCGCACCATGTGCTCGGGCCGCATTGATATGGACTTCGTGCTCTACGCCCTGCAGCGTCGCGTGGGGATGGTCCTGGTGTCCGGGTGTCATCTGGGGGATTGCCACTACATCAACGCCAACGAGAATACCCTGCGGCGGGTCAAGAACCTCTGGGTCAAACTGGAACGCCAGGGCGTGGACAAGAACCGGGTGCAGCTCGCCTGGTTCAGCGCAGCCGAGGGCGCGCAGTTCGCCGCCAAGATCCGCGAGATGGCCGAGTACCTCAAGGGGCTCTCACCAGACCAGATCCGGCAGGAGGCCGAACGGGTGGTCAAACTGCGACGGCGGAAACCCGAGGAACGCCTGTTGTCGCAGCCCCTGCAGGCGTAGACTAACGCTTCACAGCCCGCTGGAGCCGCACCAGCCGACGGAAGTAGTGCCACTCGGCGAAGCCACCAAACCCCTCGGAGGCCAGTAGGGCCTTGAGGTCGCTCCGGATGAACTCCTCCGCCAGGGGGCATTCCACCTTCCGGATGAACCAGCGCACCGGCCACGGGGCCCGGTCCACATCAAACTCGTTGTAGTCCAGGATGTAGAAGTGGCCGCCGGGCTTCAGGGCCCGGGCGGCGTTCCGGACGATCCGTTGCCGGTCCGGCACCTCAAAGCCGTGGAGCACGAAGGAGATGAACACCCGATCAAAGTCCTCGTGGAAGGGCAGGGGCTCCTCAATCCGCTGGTTCCGGAAGGCCACCCGGTCGCCGAACCGACGACACTTCCCCTGGGCCTTGGCCAGCATGATGGGCGAGATGTCCAGGCCCAGGTAAAAGCCCTAGGG
>CAZXAO010000164.1:0-4559 GCA_964638465.1 uncultured bacterium
GGGCCGAAGAACTCTACGAACTTGCCTACGACACCCACCTTTCGGAGGAGTTCGGTGATGGTCAGCACCAGGTCCGTGGCCGTGGCGCCCTCGGGCAGTTCGCCCACCAGCCGGACGCCCACCACCTCGGGCAGCAGCATGTAATAGGGTTGACCCAGGAGCACGGCCTCGGCCTCAATGCCGCCCACGCCCCAGCCCAGGACTCCGAGACCATTGATCATGGTGGTATGGGAGTCGGTCCCCACCAGGGTGTCCGGGAAGGCCACCGTCTCGTCGCCCTCCCGGGCGGTCATCACCACACGGGCCAGGTATTCCAGGTTCACCTGGTGGATGATACCTGTACCCGGAGGCACCACGCGGAAGTTGTGGAAGGCCTGCTGGCCCCACTTGAGCAGTTGATACCGCTCCCGGTTCCGCCGATATTCCAGGTCCACATTGCGTTCAAAGGCGTAGACCGTGCCGAAGAAGTCAATCTGCACAGAGTGGTCAATGATGAGGTCGGCGGGGATCACCGGGTTGATCTTTTTGGGATCGCCGCCGTATCGGGCCATGGCCGAGCGCATGGCGGCCAGGTCCACCACGGCAGGCACGCCCGTGAAGTCCTGGAGCACCACCCGGGCGGGAAGGTAGGGGATCTCGGGACGCTGATCCATCTCCGGGGTCCAGTGGGCGATGCTCAGCACATGGTCCTCGGTGACCAGGTAGCCGTCCAGGTGCCGCAGGGCGTTTTCCAGGAGAACCCGAATGGAGTAGGGGAGGGCGCGCAGACAGGTGATGCCCGCATCGTCCAGAATCTTCATGTCGTAGAACACAAAGGAACCCTGGGGGGTGTCCAGGGTCCGGCGCGTATCCGGCAGGTTTCTGGGTTTGTACCGAGAAGCCATGCCGTTATTTTATTCCCCTGAACCGCACGGGGAAACGCCCGACTATTGGAGTTCTATGTCCACCCGGGTGTGCCATTTGGCCAGGCGATTGGTGGCCCGGGTGTGGATCCGGTGCTCCGGGATCCCTTGCTCGGCAAACCAGCGTTTCAGAGCCCGGAGCCGTTTCCGGGTCAGGGTCCTGTAGGGACCCTGATACATCTGGAGGGTGACCCGCTTCACCTGATCCGGACGAACCCCCACCAGGAGTTGTTCCAGCAGTCGGGAGGCTGCTGGTTTGAACCGGTCGGACCACTTCACGAAGAGGTCCAGGGTCTTGAAGGAGGCACCCAGCCGTTGCGTGGAGGCGGGAGCCGAGGGGGAAAGGCCCTCCAGCAGGGAGGGTTCGCGGGGGGTGGGTGCAGGTGCTGGGGCGATGGCGGTGGTGCCGGCGGGCAGTTCACTCAGAAGCCGGGTATGACGTTCCAGGAGGTCGTGGTACCGGTGTTCCAGGGGGCGATACCGGTCCAGGTAGAGGTACACATCCAGGGCCAGGAGGCCGAAAAAGAGGATGAGGCCCAGCCAGGCGATCCACCGCATGGGGAAATATTATGGCATGGATGAGCCTTTTCCGGAGCGCGGAACCCCGGAGGTCAGGAGCAACAGGGCCCCGATCAGGCTCACCAGCAGGGAGGCCCCGAAAAAGAGGAGGGAGAGGGCCAGGGCGCGCTCCTCGCCCACGAGGGGACCGAAGAAGGCCACGAATCCGCCCTCCCGCAGGCCAAAACCGCTGATGGTCACGGGAATCATGGCCAGCACATTGATGATGGCCACGAAGAACACGGTTTCCAGAAGGGGGAGGGGAACCCCCAGCCCCCGGGCAGTGAGATCGGCAGTGAGGCCAAACCCCAGGAGGATCAGGAAAGAGAGCAGGTAGGCCTGCACCAGGGCACCCGGCACCGTGCGGTACAGGTAGTAACTCTCGTAGAGCCGGAACAGTCGGTCTCCGAAGGGGATTCGGGGGAGGACCTGCTGGAACAGACGGAACACACCGGGCAGCAGGGGCACCACGGCGGCCACCAGCACGGCCGTGGAGAAGAGATACAGCCAGGTTTGGTACGGTCGGACTTCGGCGACCCCCCAGGGCAGGCCCAGGAGGATCACGGTGATGATGGCCAGGAAGCCGATCATGCGGTCCACCACGACGCTGGCCAGCACGGGAGCCCGGCGGGGTGCGTAGGGAAACAGGTACACGCCCCGCACCACATCAATCCCGCCGGAGGGCAGGTAGTTGCCCATGAAAAGACCCACCAGGTAGGCCCGGAGCAGGGGCCAGAAGGGCAGGGGGGCGAGGGGTTTCAGGAGGACATACCACCGGAGGGCCGAGAGCACCATGGTGCCGAGGAAGGCTGCCACCGCCAGGGCGTACCAGCCCACCTGGAGGTGGCGCAGGGCCTGCAGGAAGGCGGTGCGATCAATCCGGTGGAACAGCCAGAACAGAAGGAGGAGGGTGACCAGCACCCTCCCTGCCATCCCTGTAAGTCGCTTCACATCTTAATTGTATGGCCCGAGGTCAGGTGCGGACGCGGCGGAAGGCCCAGAGGGCGGCGGTCAGGAACACCAGGTTGGGGAACCAGGCTGAAAACACAGGGTTCAGCTGGCCCACACCGGCCATGGATCGGGTGGCCTGGAGGAGCCCCCAGTAGAAGAACGCTACGAACACGGCCAGGCCGAAGCCATAGGCCCGGCCGCGGCCCCGCATCTCCACCGACAGGGCCAGGGCAAACAGCAGTACGATCAGATTCGCCACCGGAAAGGAAAACCGTACCTGGAGTTCCACCCGCTCCCGGTTGGTGTCAAATCCGGCCTGCTCCAGGGTGTGGATCAGACGCCGGAGCCCGCGGATGCTGAGCTCGTCCAGCCGTCGGCGCTGTTTCAGGAACTCGGCAGGCGTTTCAGTAAACTCCGGATAGGCCCGGGCCTGGAAGACGGTCACCTGGACGGGGCGGCCGTCCACGAAGCGGAATTCCGTGCCGTGGCGCAGGTGCCAGAACCCCTGACGGAACACTGCGGTGTCGGCGTCCACCCGGAACACCACCCGGTCCAGGGAGTCCAGTCGGGTGATGGAGGCCTGGAGAGCCAGGGTGTCGTTGGCCACTTTACCGAAGTAGTACAGCACCCCGCCCGGTCCAAGGAAGGCCATGTCCCGCAGGCGCCGTACGGTTCGGGGGCTTTCCAGGTGCATCTCGTAGGTTTTGATCTCCCGCACGCGGTGCTGGGCGTCGGGCACCAGGAGATCGTTCACCCCGAAGGCCACCGCCGAGAGGAGGAGCCCCGCCCCGATGAGCGGAGCCAGAAAGCGGTACACGGACACCCCGGCGGTCTTGACTGCCAGGATCTCGTAACGTCGGGCCATCTCTCCGACGGAAAAGAAGGCGGCCAGCAGGGCTCCCACTGGCGAGAAGAGCACATACAGGTAGGGGATCTGGAACGCATAGAACCGGAGGATGGCTCCCGGGGGTGCCCGGCGATCCACGAACTTGTCCAGCCGTTCAAAGAAGTTCACGATGATGAAGAGGAGGATCACGGCTGCCACCATGATCACGAAGAGCTGGAAAAACTGTGCGAGCACATAACGATCCAGCCGTTTCAAGGGAGGGTTGGGGGGCTTCATGGCCAGGAGTCAGTCCGGGATGCGGTAGGTTTCTGCATACTCCTCCAGGTAGTCCCTGAGTCCGTGCAGGGTGAGGTAGGGCACCCGGTGGAACCCGGGCAGCTGGACTAAAGAGGCCAGGCCTCCGGTGAGGTATCGGGCGCCGAAGGGCAAGCCCAGTTCCCGGATCCCCTGATCCACAAGGTACTGGACCGCGCCTTCCAGGCCCCGGAGGATGCCGATTTCCATGGCTTCTTCGGGCGAATGGCCCACGAACCCCTCCACTTCTTGCCAGGTGAACCGGGGCAGCTGGTGGGTGCGGCGGGTCAGGCTGTCCAGGGCGGTTTCCGGGCCGGGCAGGATGGCGCCTCCCAGGAACTCTCCGGTGCCCAGGATGAAGTCCACGGTGGTGGCGGTGCCGATGTCCACCACCACGGCGTTCTGCCGCACGCTGCGTCGCACGAAAAAGGCGTGGGCCAGCCGGTCGGCTCCGAGTTTCACAGGGTTGGCGTAGTGCACCCGGAAGGGGATCTGGTCGCCGTACACCAGTTCCAGGGGCGTGCGTCCGGTGAGGTGGTGGAGCGCGCGTTCCAGTTCCGCCCGCAGGTGGGGGACCACGGAACAGTAGACCCCGTAATCCACATCGTTCCAATCAGCCAGGAGGTCCAGGATGGCCTCGGTGGAGAGGTCCAGGGTGCTCATGGACCGGATCTCCAGGACCCGCTTTCCCTCAAACAGGCCGAAGTTCACGGCCGTGTTCCCCAGGTCGGCGGTGACGATGCGTTTCATCTCAGGTTTTCAGGGGTTGTTTCTGGGCGGCAGGAAAGAGCACATTGTTGAGGATCAGGCGGTAGCCGGGCGAGTGCTTGTGCAGGCTGAGGTCCGTGGGGGGGTCCCCGATGAAGTGCTGGTAGTCCTCGGGGTCGTGTCCCCCCAGGAAACTAAAGAAGCCCTTGCCGTAGTTGCCGTAGATGTACTTGGCTTCCTGGGTGCCCAGGACCTCGCCCATGACCACCACCCCGGGCTTGAGACGGTCCTTGCGGAAG